>CAZFWV010000059.1:13448-25600 GCA_964522605.1 uncultured Pirellulaceae bacterium | reverse complement strand
CTACTTGGCTTTATTGTTGGCATTTTGATGTAAGGCACATCCTTCCGCAGCAACCGCACTGTGTGCCACTGGCTATGCCAGTGCTGTTCCTCGACTCAAGAGGACACTGGCAAAGCCAGTGGCACACCCATTGCGCCGAACGCGGTAGCACGCCGTTTGGTTGCGGCCGAAGGCTGCGCTGCGTTTTAACTGGAACTATCGCGGATTCATCTAAACGGAGAGGTCGCAAAGGCGCAGAGGGCCGCAGAGAAGATCCTCGTACGCGAGCTAATCGAACAGTCTAGGAGACAGAAGCTCCAACGAGTCTCAATCTCAGACATTCGAGTTAGAACCTGTTTCAGGACCTGAGCCGACAGCGCCAGCCTCGGGCCAATTCTCCATGCGACTCGGTAAATCGTGGCCCGCGGCTAGCGCCGTCGGCTCACAAACTCGGTCCGTTCCAAGACGGACTCACGTCTGTCCGTCGACATCAGCTGCTCCGGCTTGAACGGAATCGCCCAAAATAGTATTCTCCGAGTCGGGCCCCCGGGACAACGGCCTACGTCAAGAAGCGACGTGATACCGCACATGCAGGAACCGCTATTGGTCATCCAGGCTCAACGGCCGCACCGACTTCGCGCGGACGACTTCGGATAACCAAGCAAAGGAATGCATAGAATGAGCAAGGCATCCACGTGGCTCCTAGAGCATCGGCAGGACGTCTATTCGCAGACCGGCGAAGATGGAGTCATCGAGAAGATTCTTGAGTTGTTGCCTGTCCATGACAAATGGTGCGTCGAATTTGGTGCGTGGGATGGGTTGTTTCTGACAAACACCCGCAATCTGATTGAATCGAAACAGTATTCGGCCGTACTCATTGAGGCTGACGCACGCAAATTCCAGGATCTGCAGAACAACTATCGCCACAGAGACGACGTGATGACGATCAACCGATTCGTCGGTTTCTCTGAGACGGACAATCTGGATCAGATTCTCAGCGACACGCCGATCGCCGAGGACTTCGACCTGCTTTCGATCGACATCGATGGAAACGACTATCATGTCTGGCAGGCGATGAAAAGATACAAACCAAAGGTCGTTGTGATTGAATTCAATCCCACGATTCCCACGGACGTTCGCTTTGTGCAGCCGCCGGATCCGTCCGTCAGTCAAGGTTCCAGCCTGTCCTCTCTTGTCGACTTGGCAACAAGCAAAGGCTACGAATTGGTGTCGGTTCTTCCATTCAACGCCTTCTTTGTGAGACGAGAGTACTACGAGCGATTTCAGATCGAATCCAATTCGCCGCACGTGCTGCGCACCGATTCCAGTTTTGTTACGCATCTATTCTCGGGATATGACGGCACGGTCTTTCTGGCAGGAAACTGCCGACTTCCTTGGCATAGAATGCCCTTGAAGGCCTCGAAGGTGCAGCATCTGCCAAGATACCTCCGAACGTTTCCAAGCAATTACAACGCCCTGCAAAGAGTGGCTTTCGGGCTACGCCGCCTCGTTGCTGACCCGGGAAAGGTCACGAAGGAACTCGTGTCAGGAATCCGTCGCCGGACAAGACACGATGGGAAGTCGCGCCAGCGAAAGCCTGGCTCCCATTGAGGCGAAGGGGAGGCAGCTCATTCACTACAGAAAGAAATGCGGTGCTGCTTGCCAGAACATTCGGGCTAGTCCGACGCGCAAAGAAAATCTGATGTCGATTTGTGAGGTCGGTCCGTCCACCGGCTCCGAAAACCGCACGCCTGACCGCGATGTGGCACGCACGCCGTCCGTAACGCGACCCAGCTATCGCCGGCGGCGACGCAGGGCCAAGCCGCCAAGCAACAGCAGCACCATCGAATCCGGCTCGGGAATCAGTCGGAACGAACCGTCCGAAGCTGTGATCGCCACCGTCTGGCCGCCGGGGGACCAGATCTTCAGTGTTTCAGTGCTGCTACTGACAACGTAGAGGTTGCCCGCCGCGTCAAACGCCACGTCCTGTGTGAATCCATCTTGCGGAACCGTGTGTAACAACGCAGGGCTATCCGGATCACTAATGTCAATAATGTAGACTCCGAATCCGCTGCGAGCTCCCAGCGCCAGCAGGTCCAGTTCGTCCTGGATGTCCAGACTTCCATAGGTTTCGGTCAGCAGCGGCAGACCATCGTCTGTGGCCGAGTTATAGGTGGGTGAGGTACCACCGTCCAGGAAGCGTGTCAGCGACGGTGCCTCCGGTGTTTCCGTAGACCGATACTGGGCAATCCACCAGCTGCCATCCTCGTCACGCACGACGTCCGCACGCAAATTCAGAATGATGTTTGTTCCATCTTGCGTCTGCTCAACCGGCTGCCCGTTATAGTCGGTCGCCGTCCCCACATCATAGCGCAGCACGCTCCCGGGCGTCCCGCCAATGTCAAAGTCTTCGTCCAGAGTATAAACCTGCACGCCCTCTCCTGTTCCTTCGACCCACACCGAGGGAATGCTACCGTGGTTATCCGTCAATCCTGCGCCATCGCGGTTCATATTGGCGAGGACGTTCGGGAAAACACCACTGGCGTCGGCCGGTGCCCGCCAGAGGCCAGAATGACCGTCCGACCAATCGGCAAGGTAGACCGAGTCATCGGGAGCAATCGAGAGCTTGAACGGACTGTTGCTGCCTCCGACGGACCAATCGATGCCACCCGTCGCCGCCACGTCTCCCTGCGAGAGGAGGTCCGACTGGTCGGCACCCATCACATACAGACCGTCCGTCGTTGTCCGCCCGCCTGCCGCCACGGCGCCGCCGAGCCCCTCGCTGATGTAGATCCTGCCGAAGTTGACGCTCGTGGGATTTCGGTTGACGGTCACACCCTTTGGCGAATAGTACTTGCTTTGCGCCAAAGTGTCGTCGCTAATCTGCGTCCAGCCAGCCGCCTCGGATTTCGCCACCTGGATTTCGAAACCGGCCGCGCCACCCGTGTTGAATGTGTGTGCGCCCTTGGAGAGTGGACCAAGGTTCAAATTGGGAGCGCCACTTAGAATCACCGCAACGCTGTCGGCGTCCTGGTTGAGAATGAACGACACCTCGTTACCACTCTGACTCACACCCGAGGCGTAGGGAACCGCCCAACTCGTGGAGGCTATGACGGTCACCAGAACGATCGGCAACGCGAACATTCTGCGGCACGCAATTCTGTTCAGTTTCATCGGAGCAATCCTCCTCGGTCAATTGCCGATCGTATCGCAGAGCAGCTATCTTTTCCGTCCAGGATACGCCTCGAATCGGAACGCCGCAACGTGCCCTGGCCGAGAAAACCACGATTCACTGGCTCCGCGCAGTCAAGAAACTGAAACGATCGGAAAGCGTTCTCGTAAGCTGGTTCGAATGGACAGCAAAAAATGGCAAAACGATCTCGACGGAGAGCTTCAGTGATTCGATAGGTCTTCGCAGGCAATCCCTCCCCTTGTCATCAATTGAAGGCGCTCAGTGAAGCCAGCGAGTTGAGTCGTCCAGAGCTCGGTCTCTCTTCACTGGGGCGCATTTCAAAGCCGTCATTCGCCTCTTGCCGAGTGAGAAACCCAGGCAGTCAGCACACAAGTTGGCCCGACGATAGGATCGTACTGCTTTCTTTGGTAAGCTGGTCGATGTCGGGCGGACGTGACAAAGAGGGCGGATTGAGATTCAAAGGGCTGCCGCCATGAATTTCACTTCCTGCAGTGCACTGTTGGCCGTGCTCTGCGTCGTGCTGGCGAGTGGCGATCCCATGCAGCTCACGGCGTGCTATGCAGAGGCTCCGCAAGTATCAGGACAACAGAGTGGCTTGCGATTGGCGCAACAGACTGTGGAGAAACAGGATCTCCCGCACGATCAAGCGTCACGAGATGACCAAGAATCGACACGGCCCGCGGAATTCACAAACAGCCTGGGCATGAAATTCAGGCTGATCCCGGCCGGCGATTTTCTCATGGGTTCTCCCGAATCCGATGAAATGGCATTGGCAAATGAGCGGCCTCAGCATCGTGTCCATATCAGCCGTGACTTTTACTTGGGCGCCACGGAGGTCACCCACGCCCAGTTTGAACGGGTGATGAGTGAAAACTGGAGCCAATTCAGGTCGGCGGGCACGCGACCAGAACGCGTTGTGGGCATCAATACGGATGACTTTCCCGTAGAGCAAGTGCTTTGGAAAGATGCCGTGGACTTCTGCAAGAAACTGACGGATTTGCCCAGTGAGAAGGAACAGCGACGCGTCTATCGTTTGCCAACCGAGGCGGAATGGGAATATGCGTGTCGGGCAGGGAGCTCGGAGCGATTCTGCTTTGGCCACGACGTGTCGGGACTGGCCGACTACGCGTGGTTCGAAGCGAACTCCGAACGTCGTCCACACCCTGTCGGCCAGAAGTTGCCGAACGCTTGGGGCTTACATGACATGCATGGCAACGTCTTCGAATGGTGTCATGACGTGTACGGGCCCTTCGATCCTGACCCCGCCACGGACCCAACGGGGGCCACGAGCGAAGGTCCTCGAGTTTTCCGCGGCGGAGGCTGGTACTACCCGCCCCGATTCAGCCGTTCGGCAGACCGCTGTCAGGGGTGGCCCGACGTAGGTTTTGCCTTCTTGGGCTTTCGAGTCGCCGCAACGGTGACGGCAGGTCCCACAGAAAACATGCCCAGTGGTGACGAAGCACGGCTCGACACCGATCAATCTGCATCGCCGTAAAATAGTACCCGAGTCATCCGCAACTGGATCGCGAATGCGCGAATTACGTCAGCGGTCCTCGACGGCCGTGTCGATCGACAGAAGGGCCGCAGCTTCTTCGCGCAGGAAATTACGCTCGTAGTATCGCGAGTCGGGCCAAAACTCTTTCGACGTCCTCATCGCATAGAGCCCCTGTTCATACCACTGGCGTGCTTTCTGATGATGTCCGAGGTGCCAATGGGCCATCGCCAAATAGAACATGCAATGGCAATGTTGGGCCAAGTCCCGTCCGGAAAGGTAGAGCACGAATTCGGCGGTTGGCCGCAGTGCATAAACCGCTTCCTGCCATTCTCCCCGGCGGTATTCACATTCACCCAACCAGCGGAGAGCTGCGCCATTGACCTTCACCATGTGCATCTTCACCCAGGAGCGGTATTGCTCAAAGTCGGCACGGGCCTCGTCCTTCCAGCCCAGGTATACATAGCACGAGCCACGCGCCCCAAGCAGCGCACCGACACCGTGGTCTTCGGGTTGTAGCTTGATGGCTTGTCCCCAAGCGTCTGCAGCCTGCTCCCACTGCCGAGTCGCGTACAGGACTCTCGCCAACTCCTTGTAATGCGTATACAACTTCTGATTGATGACTTGGATTGACGGCCACGCATCAAGTTCTTGATCCAACAGATTCACCGCCTCCTGATCTTCCACTGTGGCTCGACGATAAAGTTCGACTGCTTCCAGCGGCCGCCCCAGTTCCTCCAGGCATTGGCCGTAGATGGCCAGATCCGTGGCCAGATCGGTATTGTCGCTGGCACTGGGAAATCTCTGACAGACTTGCGAGCTGACTTGCACAGCGATCGCCGCTTGTTTCACAGCCTCTTCCCAAAGCTTCTGCTCAACCAGACAACTTCGCAGGTTCCTCTGGGCCCTGAGGAGCGTCAGGTGGGCATCTTTCGATTGAGAGAACCGCTCCAGGATATATTCAAGTTGCTCGATACTGCGCTCATAATAGGTTGCCGCGCCCCGAATGTCCTGACGGTTGTTTGCCAGAAAGGTTCCGTAGCTGAGTAGCGCCATTCCATACGTTTCCGCATAGAGCGGCCGCTCGCTGAAGAATACACTCAGTTGCTCGGAATGAGCCAGCGCGGATTGCCACAGTTCTTGAGAATCATCCGTCTTCCCCTGACGCTCCTTCACGTTCGCCAATCTCATCTCTGCTTCTGCGAGGCGAACGCGATGCTGATGATCTGTTGGATCGAGTTTACACAACAGCTGACAGACTCTTCGGGATTCGCTTGCGTGCGATTCGGCCTGCCGAAGCGGTTCCTGCAACGTTTCTGACAGATCCGCGTATCTGGAGCGTGAAGCACCGGACGATTGCCTTGTGCCGGAGGTCGACCAATGAAGACGAAGCTGCGAATCGTATTCCGCACAGATGGCGAAAGCAAGGGAATTATGCAAGTCTTGCGAGAGAATCAGAACCTCGAGATCGCCGGGAGTGGCCGCAAGTAGCTGTTGGAGGTCCTCCTGCGCCTGCGCGAGCTGATCCCGTGCGACTTGCCATTCTGGATCGCCGTAATGGAATGTTTTTGCCAATCGGATCCGGCAACGACAGAGTGTCAGTTGTGCCTCTCGGGATGCCGATCGCTGTGCGAGTATTGATTGGCAGAGTGCGATGCCGTGCTGAAAATCAGCTCGTGCCGCGAGTTGGTCACCGAGTGCGTTGTGGATCCGGCCAACCCGCTCCGCAATGTGGGCGGCACGTAACCGATGTGCTGGATCGTCTGGCAAGTCACGGCACAGGTCACCGTAAAACTCGGCTGCCTTCTGCAGAAACTCTTCCTGCTTGGGGAGCATGTACGGCTGGTAGGTAAGCCAATCCTCGGCAACACCGACATACATATCGTCAATCGCTTGTTGCGCCCGGTTCAGGTTCGAATCGGCTTCACTCCGTAGTGTCTCCGATTGACTGAGCGCCACGCGAAGCTGCTGGTTCGCCCGCCCGATCAAGAAAGACGCGACAGCCAAGCACATGATCAGCGTCGTCAGTGTGGCCGCCAACACGGTGCGATGTCGTTTTGCCCAACGTTGGCTCCGGTCCCAGAGTGTCGGTCGACGGGCGAGAATCGGCATGTCATCCAGGAACCGGCGGAGATCCTCCGCCATTGCCTCAGCCGTGCTGTATCGGGCCGTCACTTCTTTGTCCATCGCCCGCAGAATGATGGTCTCCAGATCTCGGGGGATCGCCGGTTCGATCATCGCCGGTTCTTTGGGATCGACTTCGGCAATCTGGCGTAACAGTTGCTGACGGTCGGCCCCCTGCACTGCCGGTGTCAACGTAGCCAACTCATAGAGCGTGGTACCGAGCGAGTACACATCGCTTCGCGGATCGATCATGTGACGATCTCCGCGCGCCTGTTCGGGACTCATGTAGCGCAGCGTTCCCAGCACATCCCCAGTGACGGTGGCCGTCGATTCACTCTCCAGCCGTGCCAATCCGAAATCGGTGATCCACAAATTCTGTTCAACATCCAACAGCAGATTTGCCGGCTTGACATCTCGATGCACAATACCGTGACAATGCGCGTAATCCAGTGCGCTGGCCGCCTGAAGACCGATCCGTGCGATGAGTTGAAAGTAGGCCGACGGATCAGTGGCTCGCTTCGTCGAGATTATTGCCTGCAAAGTACGGTGAGTGTCGACACCCGCCATCCCCTCTCCCGCGTCAACAGGCTTCCCTTCTCCCGCTTCCATTCCCTCTCGCGCGTCAACGGACTTCCTCTCCCGTGCTTCCGTCCCCTCTCCCACGTCAACGGGCTTCCTCTCCTCCGCTTCCGTCCCCTCTCCCGCAAGCGGGAGAGGGTTAGGGTGAGGGTCTGCTGGAACCGGCGTTGACTCATACTCCTCCAAAGCCCCCGTCACCCCAGGGAACCGGGACCGAGCGAGCGGATCCGCAGTTTGCTTTTTTTTCGCCTTCGACCGCAACTCCTCCAACACTTGCGCCAGACTGCAGCCCTCGATCAGCTGCATCGCGAAATAATGCACGCCCCGTTCGATTCCCACGTAATACACCGGCACAATGTGTGAATGACTGAGCGTCGCGGCCGCACGCGCTTCGTTGTGAAAACGCTGCAGTTGCTGGCGATCCAACATCGCCGCGAACGGCAGCACCTTGAGCGCGACGCGGCGCTGCAGTGAGATCTGCTCCGCTTCGTAGACCACTCCCATTCCGCCGCGCCCGATTTCTCGCAGGATGCGAAAGTCTCCCAAGGTGCTTGTCGGCGTTTGTTGACCATCCGGCAATGCATCGTCCGCATTAATCTGACCTGCAACTTCGGCCGTAGCTTGGTGAATCAAGTCCAGGCTGGCCAGACAAGCGTTCAAGTCACTCTGGATTTCTGGATGCTCTGCCAATAACGCGTCTCGATCGGGCAGCTTGCCCTGCTCTAGCTCAGCAAGGTACCGTTGGAGTACGTCGGCCAGTTGCTGTTGCTCGCTGCCTACGTTCTGTTCGATCTCGGACTCTTCGGAGTCTGCCAGAGGACCATGTCGGAATTTCATATCACATCCTTCATCGCTTCGTGAAGCTGCATCAGCGCTCGCGTCCAGAGCTTTTGGACGCTGTCTGCACTTCGGCCCAACCGGCCCGCAATCTGCGCGAGTGTCATTCCTTCCAGATGACGCAAAGTGATCACCTGCTGGTAGTCAGTTGGCAGGGCCGCCATCGCGTCGGCAAGGATCTTCGCCCATTCATGACGGACCGCGTTCTGACTGGGAGAGGGTTCTCGGTCGCGGAGCGCGACGTCCATCAGGCGGGATGACTGATCCAGCTCGCGCTGCAACTGCTGTTCCAGGGCCATGTTTCGCTTGTCGGCGCCATGGTGTCGCATCTGGTCGACCACCGTCCGGGCCAGAATGCAGCGCAGCCACTGCATGAGTTCCTGCTCCGAATGACCGCGGAACCCTCCGAAGGACCGCCATGCCTGTAGCAGGGTCTCCTGCACCAGATCGGACTCGTCCACCTTCACGCGCAGACGGCTTCCCACTCGCAATCGCGCGAGCAGAAGCAGATAGTTGCGGTACTGCTGCAGCAGATCGGCCAGTATTGTTTGATCGCCCCGCCGAGCTTCGAGAATCAATCGCTCTGAAAGACTGGCCTGCATCGCACACACTCGTCTTCGGTCGCGAAGCACAGAGTCTTACTTCATGATCAGTTGACTCGTATTGTTTGATGTCAGAGGCACGAACACGCCTGGTCATCTCCGACTTGCGAGTTGTCAGCTCGACATTCGCCGGACGGACGGCCCGCATCAAGATAGACGCAAAATGACAGCTCGATACGCGGTCATCACTGCTCGTTTTCTGAAAAAAGTCAATATACCTCTTTATCTTCCTCTTCGCACGCTTTCGATCGGTGATCCTTCATCGGGTCCTTTTCACGATTCTCCATTTTTTTTGCGGCGTCCTCGCGCCCTATTTTGCGACTTCCTCAATATTCAGCGACCGCTGCAGGATGTTGGCCAAGGCCAAGCGCCATTCGATTCTTAACCGCATTTTAACTCCGCAGTGGAGATTTGCGGACCGAACATGGATCACGATCGATGGGGGGAGGTCAATGATGAATGGGCTATTTCGCAGGTCGTGGTGGATTGCATGTTGCACTCTGCTTCCAGCGATGCTTTTCGCAGACGTCTATCGCTGGGACAACGGACGGGTGATTTCGGGTACCGAGGGAGTTATAGTCGGGCCCGGCGTTTCACTCACGCACCTTGATCTGGATTGCGCAGCGCTCCAGCAACTCGATCTTACGGGAGCAGACTTTTCTTCTTCTGACCTACTTCGAGCTGATCTGAGTGCGGCTACGCTGACAGGTGCCAACCTGGCTGGAGCAAACCTTTACCTTGCGACGTTGCGTGATTCCACTTTGGTCGATGCGAATCTGACGGGAGCCGTAATCAGTTACGCGCTGTTAGGCAATACAACTGCCCAAGGGTTCACGGCAGACCAACTCTACTCAACAGATAGCTATCAGCAAAATTACCTGCAGTGGATCAAGCTCGATTCCAACGATTTGAGTGGCTGGGATTTTTCAGGGCAGGACCTGTTTCGGGCAGACTTCCGTGGCAGCGACCTGACAGGAGCCAGCTTTGCGGGAGCGAATCTCGCGCACTCGTACCTGGCCGCGACCCTCGTAGGTACCGACCTGACAGAGGCCGTGATCACGGGTGCCAATCTACGAGGAGCTACAGCCAGCGGGTTTACTGCGGAGCAACTCTACTCCACGGCCAATTACCAACAGAAGAAGTCCTTCGGTTTTCTCGGACTCGACAACAATGACTTGACTGGGTGGGACCTCCACGAACAGGATTTTGCGGGGGCCTGGATTGTGAATTCGAATCTGACGGTGGTCAACTTCTCCGCGAGCAATCTCGCCGGCGCAGTATTCCGCGGCTCCACGCTCAACGCCGCCGACCTTTCGGACGCAGTGATCACCCGGGCGACCTTTGACGCAACCAACGACCTCTCACCGCAGCAGTTTTACTCGACAGCCAACTACCGGCAGCAGAACCTGCAAGGAATCAGCCTGGGTTCAATCGACCTCAGTGGCTGGGACTTCACTGGACAGAACCTCGCTGGTGC
This sequence comes from uncultured Pirellulaceae bacterium, assembly GCA_964522605.1. Lineage (GTDB taxonomy): Bacteria > Planctomycetota > Planctomycetia > Pirellulales > Pirellulaceae > CAVZLD01. Next base: position 15,317 of record CAZFWV010000059.1, on the reverse strand, counting down.
AAGTTTCAGCGGTGCGACCCTTCAAGACACCACGTTCACCGATGCCGACGTAAGAGGCGCGTATTTTGGTGGATCGAGTCTTCAGAAAGAACAGCTCTATTCCACAGCCAGCTATCAACAGGGCGATCTATCTGGTATCGCATTCGCGGGCAGTAACCTGCGAAATTGGGATCTGAGCGGCCAGAATCTCACCAATGCCTCTCTGAGGAAGGCAACAGTGATCGGGATGGACTTGACAGATGCGGAGGTGATCGGGGCAGATTTCGATGACACGGGCCTCACGGCACAGCAGCTATATTCGACAGCCAGCTATCAACGGAAGAACCTGCAGCGGATCGATTTGTCACGCGTCCACCTCAACGGCTGGGATTTGAGCGGTCAAGACATTTCGGGTGCTACCTTTTGGCGAGCATATCTCAGCGAAACAGACTTTTCCGGTGCCGTGATTGACGGAGCCGATTTCGAGAATACGGTCTCTCGAGGTTTCTCGTCACAACAGCTCTATACAACCGCCAACTATCAACAGCAGGACCTTCGAGACGTCGTTCTTAATGCGAATGATCTCACCGGCTGGGACTTCAGACAGCAAGACCTTCGCGGAGCGTCCTTCTCCGAGGCGGTTCTTACCGATACCGATTTTACCGGTGCAACGGTTGAGGGAACCGATTTCAGCGGAACGGTTTCGGAAGGTTTCGCTGCCCAGCAGCTCTACGCGACTGGCAGTTATCAGCAGCAGGATCTTCGAGGCATCGTCCTCAGCTGGAATGATCTCGCCGGTTGGAACTTCCGTCAGCAGAACCTGACTGGTGCGTCGTTTCGACAGGCCGACCTGACGGGTACAGATTTCACCGATGCCAACCTGACCGCTGCAGATTTGCGCGATGCCACTGGCTTCGCACCAGAATCCTCGACCACAACCCAAAACATGATTTGGCCGAACGGGGAAGTTCACGGCCTAGTGCTCAATCCAGATGAATCGTTTCAACTTGGATGTTGCAGTTGGAATCTCGCGGACGGGCATTGGGTAGTCGGAGAATCCGTGTTCGTCACCGAACGATTTGCCGTTGCAGATGGGGCCGCGCTGGAGTTCCCAATGCGCGACCCGCCGACAATTTCGGGCTCGAGTTCGATCACAGGAAGCCTGATCATTACATCCGGGACCGATGTGGACCTTGGTGGCACGCTCCGGGTCCGCAGCCCCGAACCGTGGCAACCAGCCCCGGGTTATCGCGTACGGCTTTTTCGCTGGTCTTCCCCGCTCGATGCAGACAACGTCTTCACACAAATTGAACTGCCGGCGGGTCTGCGATGGGACGTGTCCCACCTGTATACAGAGGGATGGATCAGTGTGCTCGAAGTTGGCGAACTCGGCGACTTTGACGTAAGTCATGCGCTCGACCAGACGGATATCACTCGCCTGTCGGATGCTGTTCTGCAGGGTGATGACCTGTCGTTCGACGTGAACCGAGACGGCCAGCTTGACGAACAGGATCGTCACATGTGGGTCAAAGAACTCAAGCACACCTACTTCGGCGACGCGAACTTAGACGGCGCATTCAACACGAGCGACTTCGTTCAGGTGTTGTCTGCGGGAAAGTACGAAACACAACAGGGTGCCGTTTGGGCCGAAGGGGATTGGGACGGCGATGGATTCTTCGAAACGAACGACTTAGTCAAAGCCTTCGAGGACGGCGGCTACGAAAAGGGACCGCGGAACGGTACGCAGTCCGTGCCGGAGCCAACGTCGGTCCAATTCCTGATCCTGGGATTTCTCGCTGCCGCAGCCAGAAGACAAAGGTGGAGACCATGACTCGTCGCGATGCGCACCGATGATGAACGACTACGGCAGTCGTCGTTTGACCCGTAGAC
>CAZFWV010000059.1:12137-13348 GCA_964522605.1 uncultured Pirellulaceae bacterium | reverse complement strand
ACACTCGTTTAACCGCGTGGGCAACACTCGTTTAACCGCGTGGGCAACGCCCCGCGCGGGGATGAAGTCCACGCACCCGGACACGGCGTCGGATTGCTCCTGCACCGGAGCCCGTGCGAGACGATCGCCAATGCCTAGGGCGCGCGGCCCGCTGGGCACGCGGTTAAACGAAGATCGCCCGAGTTGCGTTGTGCCAGATGAGCGCGATTCGAGATCAACACTCCATCGAAATCGTTGGATCCTTGTTTTCGATAAAAGTCTCCGGATTTTTCCGGCGTGCTCGTGACTCGTTTCGTCACTTCCCTTGGGCGGGCCGCGATTGGCACGCGGTTTTGGGAAACGCGAACATCCTTGCGCGCAGACAAAGGAGCAGGAACGATGATCCGTTACGCACGACGACGACTCGTTCGGCGGAGATTATGCGCCGAGCGTTTTGAGCCGCGCTACTGCCTGTCGGCCGTTTCGTTTTCGGCCCACGAGATCGAGGAGAATGAAGCGCACAATCCAACCTCTATACAAATGGCGGACCTGGACGTTGACGGGGATCTCGATGTTCTCTTCGCATCGTTTCTGGATGACAGGATCGCGTGGTACGAAAACACCGACGGCAAAGGCTCTTTCGGACCCCAGCAGGTCGTCAGCACGTTGGCGGACGGCGCCTATTCAGTCTCTGCGGCGGACTTGGACGGCGACGGCGATCTCGACGTGCTCGCGGCGTTGAATAGCGGCGACGCAATCGCTTGGTATGAAAACACCGACGGCGAGGGCGGTTTTGGTCCGGAGTTGGTGATTACCATGGAAGTCGACAATCCACTGTGGGCACACGCGGGAGACTTGGATGGTGACGGCGATTTGGATGTGCTTGCAGCCACGGCCAACGACGGCAAGATCGTCTGGCATGAAAACACGGACAGCAAAGGTTCTTTTGGTCCCCAGCAGGTAATTGACTCGGGAGTCGAGACACGCGGAGTTCTCGATGTCGGCGACTTGGACGGCGACGGTGACCTGGATTTACTTTCGGCTTCATCCGACAAGATCGCGTGGTATGAAAACACCGATGGATGCGGCGCTTTCGGGACCCAGCAGGTGGTCGCAACGGTGGAAGGCCGTGTCGAGACAATGGAAGGCTATGCCACGTCAATTGACATGGCGGACCTGGACGGGGATGGCGACCTGGACATACTCCTGGGGTCTCGCAGTAACAGAGTCGT
>CAZFWV010000059.1:9186-12037 GCA_964522605.1 uncultured Pirellulaceae bacterium | reverse complement strand
ATGGCCTTGTCGGTAACCCGGTCTTAGATGATCTGGATGGAGACGGGGATCTAGACTTGCTTATCGCATTCTATGCAGACGAAAAGATTGTTTGGTACGAGAACGTCGATGGTCGGGGCCAGGTCTGGCAGGAGCGATGGATCGCGAACTATCACATGGACACGTCACCGTCGGTTTATACAGGTGACCTGGATGGCGATGGAGACCTGGATGTGATCGCACAGTTTTACGGTTTAGCTGGACAATCGGACAAGATTAGCTGGTTTGAGAACACCGATGGAGCGGGTCTGTTCCGACACCAGCGCGTGATCACGACGGGGACGGATGGTGTCCAGTCCATTGACGTGGCGGATTTAGATGGCGACGGCGATCTGGATGTACTCTCGGCATCATACCGGGATCGTAAGCTTGCCTGGTATGAGAACATCGACGGACGGGGTACCTTCGGACCCCAAGTCGTGATCACCACACTGCCACAGGGTGGTGCTTTCAATTTCAATCGAGTTGTTGCGGCGGACATGGACGCTGACGGCGGTCTCGATCTGCTTGTGGCGTTTCAGCGTAAACGATCGCCCACGGTGAGGGAGTTTGAAATCACGTGGTACAAGAACCTGGGTGGAGGAGGCACTTTTGGCCCACCCCAAGTGATCACAACAGAGCCAGTCCGTGATCTGGCCGTGGCGGACCTCGACGGTGATGGTGACTGGGATATCCTTTCAGTTGACGGTCTCTATACCGACACAGTTGCCTGGATCGAGAACATCGACGGACGCGGTTCCTTCGGTCTCCCGCTGGTAATCATCTCGACGTCACATCTGTTGAAGCAGCCACCGCAGACCGCCGATCTGGACGGGGACGGCGATCTGGATGTGATCCCCACGTCGCCAGCCCGCGTCGCCTGGTACGAAAACCTCCTGCCCCACCCCGGCGACGCCAACCGCGACGGCCGGTTTGACACGTCCGACCTCGTCCAGGTCTTAGGAGCCGGCGAATACGAAGACGACATCGAAGATAACTCGACCTGGGAAGAGGGCGACTGGGACGGCGACGATGACTTCACGACTTCGGATCTTGTACTCGCATTACAAACGGGCCTTTACGAAGTGAAGTCCGGACTGAACGCCAGCAAAATCGCCGCGGCCGTCGACTGGCTGTTTACCCCGTCCGACTCCAAAGGCCCACGTCGAGCCTTCGTGGCATAGATGAGACGATTGACTCGATCATCGGGGTCGTTAAGGCTACCTCAATCGTGTGCGAGTTGGCCCAAGATGGATCGTTGTCTGTAGGACGGATTGGCAATCCGTCCCACGTATCAGCTGCCTGCTTGCGAGACGCACTGGCATAGCGTATTTCGCCACCCACTTTCGCCTAAAAATATTGTGGGTGGAAAGCCCGATCGGCTAGTGGCGGCGCACACGCAGCAGTATCATTCCAACCAGCCACAGCACGTATGCGCTAGGCTCCGGGACTATCCTGGGGTGCCGGACGCCACAGTCTTCGTAGCACTCACCCAGTGTCCTTACGAGGTCGCCCGTGCCAAACACGCCATCTCCATTCCAATCGCCTTCTCCCCATCCTGCACTCTGATCGGTCTCATATTTCCCCGCCGCCAACACCTGAACGAGATCGCCGGTGTTGAACTTCCCGTCGAGGTTGGCATCACCGTACCAGGTCTGGACAAGCTCTCTGACCCAGAAGTCACGGTCGTCCATGTCGACATGACCGTCAGCGTTGAGGTCGTACACTGTTTCCGGGATCCATGGGGGTCCGCGATGAATTGCGTCAGTCAACAAGTCGATGTCGTTGGCGTCGAGGAAACCGTTGCGATTGTAGTCGCCTGGTAACCGCGAGCCCATTTCATATCCGCCATCGGCGAGAGCCAACATGAGGTCACCCGTATCAAACATGCCGTCAGCGTTCCAGTCACCTTCGGACCAACTGGCGTCCTCCTGCGTTTCGTATTTGCCCGCTTCGAGGACCTGGACAAGGTCGCCGCTGTCAAACTCGCCATTGACATTAGCATCGCCGATCCAGGTCGAACGGATCTCCTTCACCCATCTCCACATCGCCTCACGCAAGCCAGGCGACTGGAATCCAACTCGCGAGGGCCAGTAGTCCTTCCCTTGACGTTCAAGAAGTTGCAGATCCTCGCCGTTGATGCGCGAGTCTCCGTTCAGGTCGCCAAGCGACGCCTTTCCCACCGCAACGGCAGAGACGTTCGAATGACCGAAGGTGTCATAACAATCCGCACACGGTGAAGGCCACATGACGAACGCACCGTTCAGTTCGAGCCCGTCTTCCTGGAAGGAAATCGTATAGTCCATCATGCCACGTTCGTCAGACAGAGGGCTTTCGGGATCCAGATGTTCATCGAAGAACCGAACCGTGTTCGCCTCGATGGTTCCCGCAACAAAACCTACTCCGGAGGTCTCAAAACCTACCGGCCGTGGACGAAATTCTTCCAGGAAAGGATCAAGGATTCGCATCTGGACTGAGTTTCCGTCACCAGTCTGCTTCAGATCGATGAACCATTGCGTTGGTGCCGGCAAATCATGCCTCACTCCCCCGTCGTAGCTGCCGCAGCAGGAAAACTTGCCGCCCGTGATTCGGTAGACCTCCGCGTCGACACGATCACCAATGACGACGGACAGCAACAAGACGACGATGATCCTCGGAGAGCGGTAGGAAGCAATATTTTTGCACATTGGGGCAACTCCTTACTGTCGGAGTCTTGCTTCAAGCTGGGGCGCAATTCCTCCATTTCAAGGAGTTCGGCATCAAGGAGTTCGGCGAACCGCGTCTTTCACGATTGACTCTGCCGGCTGTGAGACCAATGGGTCAGTCATTCGTC
>CAZFWV010000059.1:0-9086 GCA_964522605.1 uncultured Pirellulaceae bacterium | reverse complement strand
CAGAGTTCAGTCGTCCGAACAAGAAAACGCCACCATCACCCACGTTTGACGCGTCGCTCATCGGGTACGCAAACTCGTGGACGATGGTGGCGTCTTCATTCAGCTGCCCCCAATCGTGTTGAAGCAACCTCTATTTTGGAGCGCCCAGAGGTTCGCTGTCAAGAAACCGAGGGGTAGTTTCAAAACTGGGAGGTCGAGGCTCCTCCCGAGCCGAATATGCAACGAATCCAGGCTCGGCCGGAGCCTCGACCTCCCGAATGACGGTTTTGAGATGTGGCTCTATCCTTCTCAATGCACTCTGCAGCGGGTGGGGAGTTTTCCCACACTGCGCGTCCGCCCATCCTCAAGCCCGTAAGTCGATTGGCTGGTGCGAACTCGGTTTGAGCGGAACCCGGTCCGCCTCTGCTTCGTCATCATATTCGTTGAGGCTGACGCGGATTGTTTTGAAATAGGGGTTCATCCAGTACGATCATGAGCAGCGAACGATAGCGCCCGCGTTTTCGGCTTCGCCCTGGAGGCCACTCCTGCTCAAGAAAAACAGGATCGTCCGGGTGCTTTCCTTCACGGGTTTCACGATAGCCATCAACGTTTCCACATTTCATTTCGATGGAGGGAGATGTGATGGGAACCACTCGTGCTCGTTCTTTTGCGGCGATCGGGCCACGTTGTGGCTACGGAATCGTTATTGTCCTGGCACCCAGGGCTGCGGCCATGCTCGTTGCGCTCGCTTGGCCTGGCCCTGGGCTTCGTTAGGTCCGTCCCCTCGGGACTGGTTGTGTGCGTCATGGCTGACCGGACTGGGTGTCCGCTAACCCCACTGGGTGTGTGCGGCATGGCTGACGGATTCGTCGATCCTTGTCTTTGCACTGCTAACGGTGAAAATGTTGTTCTCTCGGCAAGAAATCGAGCGACCCTTTCCCGGGTGCGGTAGCACCCCGTTGGGTTGCGGCCCTGCCGCATTGCGGTTTCGCGGATTCTTCGATCCGTGTTCGGGTCATGCTCTGTTGCCCCGAGGTTGTTCTGGTCATACTCCCTCGTCCCGAAGTCGACCGATGAAAAACGATCCATCGACACGACCAGTTCCGCCGGGGGTGATCGGAAAAACTGGTCGTGTCGATGGATCCGTCTATTGGCCCTTGCGCATCTCCCGCAGCAGTCAACTGCGGGCATACATCCAATACCGCTCCGCTATACGGCGATGAATCCCGAGAGTCTGCGCCGCCTGTTCGTTGCTCAGGCCGGCGATCCGACGTTCGCGATCGTGGATTGTCACTCGCGCCCGTTAAGTGACGTCGGACATTCGTCCGGCAGTTCGTCTTCGTACTCAGCATCCCAGCACTCGTACTCGTACTCGAAACCGGGGAAAAAATCCCCCACCGACTTTCGACCACGAGCGACGGTATGGCGATCGTCTCTCCCTTGTCTGTGCGGACGGTCCCAAGCGGGTCGGAATCAATCGCAGCGGACCGAATCGAGTACGAGTACCGCGATGCTGAGTACGAGGGCAAAGGAAGCAGCGAAGTTGAATCGCCCCCAACTGGATTGGCGAGAAGTCGTCCGATAGAATCGCGAATGTCGCGGTATGCAGCATGGATGTCGCGGCGTGCAGCATGGTTTGCAGCGACGGATCGGCTTGGGGGCGAACGCTTGATTCACTCTCGCCGAACGAGTCGCCGAGAAACGTCTAGCAGTGCAAAGCGGAATGCCCGAGGCTACGCGATGACGCGACATAAAGTCAACAATATCCTGGAATTGGTGGGGAACACGCCTCTTATTCGCGTCAACCGCATGAATCCGGTCGCTGGCGTGGAGCTCCTGGTGAAGCTCGAGTCGATGAACCCCGGCGGTTCGGTGAAGGACCGGATCGCGCTGAGGATGATCGAAGTCGCTGAGGCGAGTGGCCAGTTGACTCCGAGCAAAACGGTGTTGGAGGCCAGCAGCGGGAACACGGCCATCGGGCTCGCGATGGTCTGTGCGGTAAAGGGTTACAAGCTGCTGGTGACCATGAGCGAAGCGGCGAGTGAGGAACGCAAGCGGATTTTGCGGGCTTTCGGCGCCGAGATCCTTCTGACGCCCGGCCAAATGGGCACCGACGGAGCAATTGAGGAGGCGTATCGCCTGGCGCGCGAAGAGCCCGAAAAGTACCTGCTGGTTGACCAGTTTAACAATGAGGCGAACTGGCAGGCTCATTACGACGGCACGGCGATGGAGATCTGGCAAGCTACCGAGGGGAACGTGGACGTCATCGTGCTGACGATGGGAACCACGGGGACATTAATGGGAACCACCCGTGCGCTGAAGGCATTGAATCCCAACGTGCGCGTGATCGGCGTAGAGCCCTTCAAGGCACACAAGATCCAAGGCTTGAAGAACATGAAGGAAAGCTACCCCCCGGGGCTCTTCCAGCCGGACGAACCGTACGCAATCGTCAACATCGATGATGACGCAGCCTACGAGATGTCTCGGCGCCTCGCCAAAGAAGAGGGGATTCTCGTGGGGATGAGTGCTGGTGCGGCGATGAAAGTGGCTCTGGACGAGGCACAGGCCTTGGGCAAAGGCACCGTCGTTGCTCTGCTGCCCGATGGGGGCGAACGGTATTTGTCCACGTCCTTGTTCGTCTCCGAAACCGTTGCAGTACCCCTGCATTTTTACAACACGTTGACGACAAAAGTGGAACCGTTCGAGCCCGTTCGCCCCGGCAAGGTCGCGATCTACTCCTGTGGGCCGAGCCTGGACGGACCCACCGACCTAGGACTCTGCCGCAGAGTCGTCTTCTCCGACGTGCTCAGACGCCATCTCGAAGATCGCGGCTACGAAGTCAAGCACGTGATGAACTTGGGAGATATCGACGATCGCACGGTGAACGAGTGCCTCAAGGTAGGTGGTAAGTGGAAGGAGTTCACCGATGCATGGGAGCGGGCCTTCTTCCATGATCTGGATACGTTGCGTGTCAAACGGGCCCATCATTATCCGCGGGCGAGCGAACATGTCAGCGACATGGTCGAACAGACTCGCCATTTACTAGAACGAGATTTGGCATACGAGAAACTGCGTTCGGTCTATTTCCGGATTGGCAGCTTTCCTGGCTATGGGAAGCTGTCTCGCATTGAGCCGGAGCAGATGCGGAGTTCGGCATCGACGAGTTACGATTACTACGAGAAGGATAGCCCGCGCGATTTTGCTCTCTTTAAACGGAGTACCTTGGCCGAGTTGAAAGCCGGTATCTCTTGGCGCACTCCATGGGGGAACGCGAGACCTGGCTGGCATGTCGAGTGCGCCTCGATGGCGGTCAAGTATCTGGGCCAACCGTTCGACATCCATACGGCCAGCACCGACCTGACATTCCCTCACGGCGACAATGAGATCGCCATCGCCTGCGGAATCAACGGCAAACCATTAGCCAGGTTCTGGATGCATTCCGAAGTCGTGATGGCCGAGGGGAGAAAGGTGAGCCGTGGCGCGGGCAACGACCTCACGCTCCAGAAACTGCTGGACGAAGGTTTTGACGGGCCCACGATCCGCTATTGGCTGCTGGCCACGCATTACCGCAAAGTACTCAAGTATTCGCGCGAGGAACTCGCCCGAGCCGCACAGTGCGTCCGCCGGCTGAACGAATTTGTGGTCCGACTGCGAGAATTCAAATCGGGTCGGCACAATCCAGATCTGGATCAGGTTCTCTACGACGTCCACATGAGTTGGCAACAGGCGATGGATCACGATCTCAACGTCTCGCGAGCATTGGGAAAACTCTTCGCCTTCGTCCGTCATGGCAACCGACTGATGAACAACGGAGAACTGGACGAGAAGCAGGCGCGACAAGTTCTGGAGGTCATCGTCCAGGCGAACCAAACGATCGCCATCGTTGATTTCGAAGACGAACGGAGTGACGCGCGGCTGGAGCAGCTTTTCGAAGAGCGGAACAAGGCACGCCAGAACAAGGATTTCCAGCGAGCCGATGCGCTCCGAGACGAGTTGCGGACACTGGGAATCCACTTGACCGATCGCCGCTCAGGCACGCGTTGGCGTCGCGTTTGACGGCCATCACGTCTTTACTCATTCTGGCGCGATTCATCCGGGCGGTTTCCAGCGAGTATCGTCCGGACTGCCTCCAGCCCGACTTCGAGCAACGCGAGAAACTGAAACCCTGCTCCCTCCCCCGCGCGAAGAAGGCCGACGAGCAGATCCTCCGGCCCGTACGCAACGCGACCCGACCTTTGTGCTTCATCGGCAGCAAGAGAAACGGCCTGGCGCGCGCGAACCGTCAGCTCGGGCTTCTTCCGGGGCTCGCTGCTCCCGGGGGCAATTTGCGACTCGAAAAGGGAGCGGACCTTTGCGACATCGACCCCCGTCTGCGAAAGCACGTCTTTGGCCGCGCTGTCGACTGTGGCAAGCGCCAATAGGATGTGCTCCTGCCCAACATACGAATGTCGGTACGCCGCTGCCTCTCGATACGCCTGCTCCAGCACCTTTTCGGCCGCCGGCCGTGCGGCGATTCGCCTCGACGCCGTCTGCAGGCGCGTCTGCTCCTCGAGATACTCCGCTAGGCGCGTCTCGGAGATCAACCACTTCTTGCCAATCTGAACCGCGGGCAACGTGCCGTCCTGCAACAGCCGATAGACCGTGTTCTTGTCCAGTCCGAGCCGCGAGGCCACCCATTTGGGGTCACGGTAATCCAGCTTTGGTGCACACAATGTCATGTCTTAGCCTCTTTTAGCCTTTTTTAAATCTGTTTGACAATAACTATATCATATACACCTATTTTAGTACGCAAAGACCTTTTTCGTGTCTTCGCGTGCATGATCGCGGCCGGTGGATCTGTTTCGTGCCCGCATCCGGCCTTAAATCCTTGGCATCCAATTGGTTGCGAGCGGAGGATCAGCCACCTTTGCAGCGGTCCCCCTGCCCCTCACCATGCACGGATGCGTGGAAAGTCGGACCGCTCGCATCGGAAGTCCGAACGGAAGAACCGCAGTGCGGCGGGGCTGCGACTCAACGAGGTGCTTCCGCCCCTGGGCAAGGGTCGCCGCCGTTGAGGCAGCTCATTTCGAGTTCAGCCGGGCTGATTGCGGGCCTACAATCGAGACCTCAGCCAGGCTCGCGCGAACGTCCAATAGCGTTCGGCGGTAGCGACGGAGATCCCCGGCGCATCGGCTGCAACGATGCGCCCGGTTTTTCGTTCGACAATCGGCTCGCTGCCAAACGCCGAAGCTCGTCGTAGACCAGAGGCAATAGTCGGCTTGCGGCGCTAGCATCGCCGTGACCAATTGCATTAAGAATTTGCGTGACTTCCGACACGGCTCACCATCTCATTCCGCGTTTCGTAGCCAAAGTTTTCCGGGGAACCGAGCCATTAAGCGGCCACCGATGCCGTCCATTGTCAGGGTTGGACATCCACTGGTGTTCCATCCCAGAACTGTGGCAGGCCATAGTATCCCAGATTCACAAGCCGCTCTTGACCAGGGAGGATTCCAACGTGGCAGTATCGTAGACCGACAATTCACCTTCAATCGGCAGACCCTTCTTCGTGTCGGCTGCATCTTGCGGCATTGGATGGGTGAATTCGCCAAGGACCTTGCCATCTCCCGAGAAAGCAAGTCTCGAATGCCAAAATCTTCCTGGAGGGATCTGTCCGGCTCGCTGAATTCTTTTTTCCTCCCGCGTCGTCTGATCCCATATCCGTAGTTCATCGCGGATGATGGTCTCATCTTCCTCTGACCTGACGCCTACAATCCCCACGACTTTCGCCTCTGACGGACTCACGTACCACTGCTTGAGTTCCTCATTCTTTGTGGACCGATACAAGTCGACAATTTCTCCATTGTGATCGAGCTTCCACATGGTGATCGTCTTCGTAGTTGCGCCTTCCCCTTCAGCCGTGCGTTCAACGACGGCGATCGAGCCATCGTGATTCAGCTGCCAATAGGCCCATTCATCGATCGAGGGCAGTCTCAACTCCGGCTGATCCGTGGGAACATCCAGGTGGGTCGACCATTCTCTCTTCCCCGTTTTCGTGCTCCCCACACCGATCAATGGAGTGTTCCCGTCTTCGTCACTGATGATCGCGGCGATCCGATTTCCATCACCACTGACCTGGTACTGCCATTCCCAGAGCGCGTCGTCCTCCCACGGGAAGACCTGTGATTGTTGAGGCACGGGACACCGGCGATACAGATAGTGCCACTCAAATCCACGCAAGTCGCGTTGGCCCGGTTGGGGAATATGCTGGGCGAGGATCTCCTTGACGGCTGAATGGTTGCCTGCTTCGAGTGCGGTTTGAACTCGCCGAATGTCGGAACGGTAGAGGACCCAACGTAATTCCTCTTTCGCTTCCGTCTCGAGTCTCGCTTTCTCCTGCTCCTTCTCCGCCAGTCTGCTGGCTGCGACCGCCACCTCGTTTGCGGCGACAGCTTTCTGGGTTTGCAGCCAGAGTCCTCCTCCCGAAATTGCCAAGACAAGAGTCAAGACCGTCAGCGCCAAGGCGGAAGTAACTCGCCGACGCTTGCGTTCTTCCTCCGCTCGCGCCTTTTTCATCGTGAAGTAGGGGCGCTGATCGTCGAACTGTCCGAGTTCATACACGGGAGCAATCGCAGGATGCTGCAACTGTCCGCCAATTTGCGCTTCTTCGACAAATCGTTGAATGGCCTCGGGTCGTTGTCGATGCTTCTTCAGCAAGACCTTGACCGCAAGGTCGCGTCCCAGATCCGTGTCGCGGCCCTTGATGACGGCGCCCATTCCTCCCCGCGCAATTTCGCCGAACAGCTGGTAACGATTGCCTGCGTCACCTCGGGGTAGCTCATCCGAGGACAAATGTTGCACAGGATCCTCCGCAAGTTCAGCTGCATCGTGCAGCGACACGCTGGGATTCACGCCAAAGGCCCTTCCAAGCGCCTTGAGCACACTGATGCGATTACCCGACACGGGATCATGCTGCTCAGTCACGTCAAAGCTGGGAGGCGGCTGACTGAGGAAGCTTCCTGAGCCTTCGTGCGCCTCAAGCAGTCGCTCAATTTCCGTACGCACCCGAGGATCTCGGCAGTGGACGTCGAGATCGCGTGCTCGTTCGTCGAAATCCTCGATGCGGATCGCCGCGTGGAATAGAGAATCAATGTTTCGGGATGAGGGTTCCATCGTTCTGCCTCTGGGTGACCTTCCAGTTCGCTTAAGCCAGTCCAGATCAACAGTGCGTATTCCGCCCGCAAAACCCCTCAGAGTATTTTGAAAATCTTCCCGTGATTGCGAGATGAAGGCAGATTGCCGCGAGAAAAGGCCGGCTCGGAGTCCGGTCGTTCCCCACCGACCCACCACACGCGGGCGTCTCGCACTGAGTCAAGGAAACGGCGACTGAAGTTTCGCTAGTTTAATAATGCGGAAAGATGTGACAACAGCCAAACCGCCCCGCTCGTCAGGGTTCGCTGCTTCATTTCCCTCGTACTCAGCATCGCGGTACGCGCACTCCTACACAAATCCTGTTCGGAGACTTCCGAAAAGCCAACACTAGATTGTGGGTCATCGGAACCGCTTCCAATCGATGCCCAATTTGCGCATCCGGGCCCGCAGCGTGTGCGGATTGACGCACAGCGCGGCGGCGACACCGAAGGGGCCTTCAATGCGACCCTTGGTGACGGCCAGGGCGGCCTCGATATGGGCTTTCACCACCTCGTCCAAAGGCGCGATGGGTGCAGTCGACGAGATGACTGTTTTCGGATCCGCCACAGTACGAGACGTCTGCCGAGTGGCGGTGCCGCCGAGCGCCTGAGCGACTTCGAGCTGCTCACCATTGCCGAGGATTGTCGCGCGATCGATCACGGCCGACAATTCTCGCACGTTGCCAGGCCATCCATAGGCCATCAAGAGCCGGATGTCTTCCGGTGAAGGAGTCACCACGGGCAGGCCGAATCGCACGGCAGCCCGCTCGGCAAAATGACGCGCCATTTCCGGGATATCGGCCACGCGCTCGCGCAGCGGGGGCAAGATCATGGGAAACACCGAGATCCGATACCACAAGTCCTCGCGGAATCCTCCTTGAGCCACCATCTGGGCAAGATCCCGATGGGTCGCTGCCACGACGCGGACATCCACATGGATCGGCTGTCCACCTCCCACGCGTTCCAGCCAGCCGTCTTGCAGGATCCGAAGAAGACGGACTTGGGCGGCGGGCGGCATCTCTCCAATCTCGTCCAGAAACAGCGTGCCACCATCCGCCCGCTCGAACCAACCGCGGCGCCTTTCCACAGCTCCCGTAAAGGCGCCCCGTTCGTGTCCAAAAAGCTCCGAATCGATCAGCTCCGGTGGAATCGCGCCGCAATTCACTCGGATGATCGGACCCGCAGATCGCGAAGACCGATTATGGATCGCACGGGCGATCAGTTCCTTTCCCGTGCCAGTCTCGCCAATAATGAGGACGGGCAAATCGGAGGAAGCGACCCGATCGACGCGCTCCATCACGCCCTGCAAGCCAGACGTTTCGCCGACGATCGTGTCGGCCATCGTGGTGCGCCCCATGCGCGCGAGTAGAGACTGTTTCTGCGCCTCCGCCGCCTCCCGCAACGTCGCCAACTCGCGAAGTTGATGGTCATTCGCCAGCGCCGTCGAGAAAGGGGCTCGCAACGCTTCGATCAGCGCGACATGGCGGGCCGTGAACTGGCGTTTGGACGGCGCAATCAGCATCATGACTCCTGCAAGGTGAGGCAAATCACCAATCGGTGCCACCAGAACGTCGGCGTCGATTTCCCGGGGCACGGCGATGTGCCATGCCTTTCTCTGGCGATCCGCATGCGAACCGCGACCCGCGCGGCTCCGGCGCCACCATGCCAGCAATCGCCGCAACTCCATCGCCGAGCAATCCGTGCGAGATTCCGTCTGGTCGCATTCCCGGGCCGGTAATCCCCAGGCCACCGTTTCCACACAGGACCGCGGCACATCGATTCGACGAACAAGCAGCTGTTCGACGGGAATGTCCTTCAGCAGCAACGGAGTGATGGCCTCCGCCGATCGAATGATTTCGATGTGGCGACAAGCCTCCCGCCAGACGTTGAGCAAGACGGAGTGGAATTTTTCCATCGGGCGGAGCAATCAGCAAAAGTTCT
>CAZFWV010000058.1:18583-25634 GCA_964522605.1 uncultured Pirellulaceae bacterium | reverse complement strand
TCGAGCCCCATGCTCACACCTTCTGAAGGGCAAATCAATGACGCGGAACCACTTGATCAATCCTCCCGTCTCCCGTCTCCCGTCTCCCGTCTCCCGTCTCCCGTCTCCCGTCTCCCGTCTCCAGCCTCCAGCCTCCAGCCTCCAGCCTCCAGCCTCCAGCCTCCCGTCTCCCGTCTCCCGTCTCCAGCCTCCAGCCTCCCGTCTCCCGCCTCCACACCGTGGCCAACCGTCGGGAGAATCGGTACGATGCCGTTTTATTTCCCCGTACCGCCCCTGTCCCTTGAATCGGTATCGCTGATGTCCAAGCAAGAGGCTGTCTCGCGTGATCCACGATCCCGTACGTGGCGCGAGCGCGGGTACGAGATTATTTTTGAGGCCGACACGCCGGCGGGCAAGCTGTTTGACGTTGTCCTGCTGATCGCGATCCTATTGAGTGTTGTGGTGGTCTTGTGTGAGAGCGTCGATCGGATTCGTCAGAACCACCTCCGACTGCTCATTGGGGCAGAGTGGTTCTTCACACTCTTGTTCACCGTCGAGTACTTCGCTCGAATCATCTGCGCACGAAGACCGCTGCGATATGTCTTCAGTTTCTTTGGAATCGTCGATCTCCTAGCGATCCTGCCGACTTACCTTGTGGCCCTCCCTTTTTTTCAAGGGGCACAGAGACTGGCAGTCATTCGGGCCGTCCGGCTGCTGCGGGCCTTCCGAATTTTCAAACTGGGCCACATGCTATCTGAGGCAACTGCTCTTCGGCACGCGATCTGGTCGGCTCGCGCCAAAATCGCCGTATTCCTATCCGTGGTCATGATTGCGGTTGTGATCGTGGGAGCAGCGATGCACTTGATCGAAGGAGGTCGCGTCACTGCAAACGGACAACCGATCGTGACGGGATTTGATTCCATTCCCGAGAGCATGTACTGGGCGATCGTCACTATGACGACCGTCGGTTATGGTGACGTGTCACCGACCACGGCCCTCGGCAAGGCGCTCGCGGCCTGCATGATGATCCTGGGGTACTGTCTGATCATCGTGCCCACCGGTATCGTATCGGCCGAATTGGCCCAGGCCGCGGGCAAAGGGCTAACCACACAAGTATGCCCGGAGTGCATGGCGGAAGGACACGATGCCGATGCCGTCCACTGCAAGTACTGCGGATCGAGACTATGACCCTCATTCGAAGACCATTATTTATTTGGGAGATGACTGAGCACATGATTATGCCCCCCCCTGGTGAATCGGGATCTTCAAGACGCCAATTCTGTGGACTGATGACAGCGGCCGCAGCAGCCGCCCTGCTTCCCAAAGCCGCGCGCGGAGCGGAGTCGACGGTTGGCACGTCCGCGGACCATCAAGAGGTCGCGATCGACCCCGACCAAGCCTTAAAGCGACTCTTGGAAGGCAACCAGAGATTCGCCGACGGTCGGCCGCGACATCCACACGAGACCGCCGACTGGCGGTTGTCACTGGAACGAGGGCAACATCCATTCGCTGTCATCCTCGGATGCGCGGATTCCCGCGTCTGCCCAGAACTCGTATTTGACCAAGGGTTTGGTGATTTGTTCGTGATCCGTGTCGCCGGCAACATTGTCGATGTGGACGTGACCGCGAGCATTGAATACGCCGTCGATCATCTCGCTTCCAAGCTGGTCGTCGTACTAGGACACTCCAATTGTGGTGCGGTCACCGCAACCCTTGACCACCTGACCGACTCGGCCAGCGAACCCGATGAGATCGTTTCGCTGCTGTACCGCATCGAACCCGCGTTAGCCGGGCTGCCGCAGGATCTTCCACGCGAGGAGTTAATCTCACAGGCGGTTCGGAAGAATGTTCAATTCGCGGTCCAACGGCTTTCGCAGGTTCCGGACCTCAGAAAGAACATCAAGCGCAACAATCTGAAGATCGTCGGCACCGTCTACAACATGCATACAGGACGAGTTGAGCTGCTGCCTTCCTGATGAATGTTGTGATGCTAGACGTTGCACGTAGCTGGATTCTCAGTACGCGTTTGGCATGCTGGCACTGGATGAACTTTGCTTCGTAGCCGAATTCGTGAGAATTCGGATCGCAGCCCCGAACTTCCGAAGTCTCACGACTTCGGCTACATACGGGGGGGGAATTCAACCACTGGGAGGGTGTTGCAGCTTCATCCGAGCCAGCAACTTGAAAACTGCGCGACCTCCGGAGAGGTGATGGACATTCGGACCGTGCAAGCGCACAATATGGCCCGTTCGGGCATCTAGTCTGCTGGGTGGCCGTGGGCTTTGGCGTAGCTGTTCAGCTCGCTGACGGCCTCGCACCGAGTCGCTCGCCCGACTCTCATCGAAACGACCAACCACTTTCGTGACTTTTCTTGCGGCGCTGCCGGTCCGTTCCGCTGCGCGGTCGATCGACTGCGGGCAGCAGCGTCCGGCGTCTGCAAACGGGAGAGTGTCGCGGCGCGCGACCACTAAGGATGATCCATTCCTGGGCGAAACGATCGAATTGGGATGGGGCCCATCACAAGCCCGGCCTTGAACAGCTTTTGCGTGCGATCCACCTGCATGTGACCTACCACCGTGGGAGTGGCAATTCACTCTACTTCCGCGACCCAACGGGAGAGGAGATCGAAGTCTTGGACTGGGTCGGCGGCTATGGTTCGTTGCTGCTGGGGCATGCCCACCCCAATCTGGTCGCGGCGGCCGGCGACTACTGGCAGCGGCACGGAGCGAATTACGTGCAAGGATCACTTCGTCCGCGCGCATCGGAACTGGCGCGGGAATTGTCGCGTCGGTCGGGCGGCAATTATTGCGCAGTGTTCAGCAATTCTGGAGCGGAGGCGGTTGAGACCGCGGTTAAGCACGCCTTGCTGGAAACCGGAGGCCAGACCTTTCTGGCGCTGGAACACGGTTTTCACGGCAAGACTTTGGCCGCCCTTCAGTTGACCGCCAATCCTCGTTACCGCGATGCGTTTCCGTGCCAAACCCTGAAGGTTCATCGAGTTCGGCCGAATGACTTGACCTCGCTTGCGCATTCTCTTGCCATTGTCGAGCGACCCGCTGGCTTCATCTATGAGCCAATTCAAGGAGAAGCCGGTGTCCGCCCCCTGGAAGCCGGTTTTCTGCAGCGCGCCGCCGAATTGTGTCGCGAGCGTCAAATTCCCATGATTGCGGACGAGTGCCAGACGGGGCTCGGTCGGACGGGCTGCTTCCTCGCCAGTCAGCACGCGGACATGCGTCCCGATTACGTCATTCTGTCCAAATCCCTGGGGGGCGGCGTAGCAAAGATCGCCGCAACGCTGATCGACCGTGACCGCTATCGGCCGGAATTCGACTTGCTGCATTCCAGCACGTTCGCAGACGACGAATACTCCAGCTCGATGGCTTTGACAACACTACGTCATATCGACGACCTCTTGATGAATCGCTGCCGTACAATCGGTCAGTGGTTGCGCGAAAGGCTTCAAGGAGTGGTCGAGGAGCATCCGCAATCTTTCTGCGCAGTGCGGGGGCAGGGACTGCTGCTGGGCCTCGAACTGAGTGACCAGTCCCATTCGGAAAGCTTCGTCCTCCGTTACCTTTCTGCTCAGGGGCTGCTGGGCCTGATTGTCTGCGCCTACCTGCTTCACCGGCATCGCCTGCGTGTCGCCGTAACCCTGAGTGATCCGAACACGCTACGCCTTCAGCCATCGGCGCTGATCGAAACCCTGCATTGTCAGCGTCTGGTCGAGGCAGTCCGTGAGCTTGCCGGGCTCTTGCAGAGGTCGGACGTCATCGGACTGACGCGGTATCTCGTCGAACAGCCGGTACCGGACAGCACAGTTCCACGGATCCCCGAGACACCGATTCCGCACATTCGACACTCTCCGGCTGGTGATTTGCCGAATCACTCAGCGACTCCGCGCGGTCGCGTTGCCTGGCTTTTTCACCTGATTGATGAATCGGATGCGGTTCATCTGGACCCGGCCCTGCACCAACTGCCTGCGGAAAAGCGCGCTCGGTATATCGATCGGCTCGCCTCGATCGCGGAACCGATTCTGATGGATGAGTTGATCGTGCATTCCAAGAGTGGAGCAAGCGTCTCCGTCGTGCCCATCCTCCTGCCGGTTACTTCGCGATGGATCCGAAGGATGTTCGAGTCGCGTCAGCGAGGTCCATTGCGCGATCTTGTGCAGCGGGGCGTATCATTGGCCGAGTCTTTCGGTTGCCATACGGCGGCCCTAGGGCAATTTACATCGATCGTCACGCGTAACGGGCGCGCTCTGACCACAAATCAACTTCGACTGGTCACCGGCAACAGTTACACAACGTCGCTCATCATCGAGGCGGTGACAGCCCGATTGGCCGAGCTGCAGCGTTCGACGGCAGCGCAGAGGATTGCCATCCTCGGTGGCGGCGGGAATATCGGTTCAGCCTGCGCAGCGATCCTCGCCCATCAATGCCGACAATTGATCCTTCTGGGCAGTGGCAAACCAAGTACGCAAAGCCGACTGCGGGCAGTGGCTGAGGATTGCAACGCAACCATTTCGACGAACCTTGCCGACCTGCGTCGAGCCGACGTCGTGATTTGTGCGACGAACGACGTCGATTCTTTTGTGCGACGTGAGTTTCTCCGGACGAATTCAATCGTCTGCGACGTCTCCGTACCTCCCGCGGTCCCTTGGGGCGAGCGGTCTCGCAATCAAGATGTCCACTGGATCGCCGGGGGAATTGTCCGACTGCCATGTGGCGAACGAATCACAATCCCGGGCTTTCCGCTGCCCGCTGGACTCACGTACGGATGCATGGGCGAAGCACTGTTACTGGGCCTCGAAGCGGATCGCTGCACATCCTATGTCGGGCCCGTGCAAGTCTCGCACGTTCAGAGGTTGAGCCGGTTGGCGGCGCGACATGGATTCGTGCACTCGGAAGTGAAGTCCGTTGAGACCCCTAGGCCGCGCGAGGAGACCGTTTGTGCTGATTGACGCCCCGTTGAAGTCGAGTTTGCATGGTCCGTCCCGCGCCGGAGGCAAGGCGCGGGGGCTCATCGAATTGCGCGCAGCCGGTTTCCCGGTTCCGGACTTTGTCGTTTCTCCGTCCGATGTTGCCACGGCAGTCGAACAGCTTGGAGCTCCTTTCGTCGTCCGTTCATCCGCCTCTCTGGAAGATGGCCGCGACGTCTCCTTTGCGGGACAGTTCCAGAGCTTCTTGAATCTTTGGACGGTTCAGGCTGTACGGGATGCGATCCGACAATGCATGGCTTCGGTGGATTCAACGGCCGTACAAGACTACTGTCGGCGGACAGGTGCGTCGCCGGATGAGTTGCAGATGCATGTCATTGTCCAACGCATGATTCAACCGGACCTGGCCGGCGTCGCCTTCTCGGTCAATCCGATGACGGGCGCCGAACAGGTTGTGATTGAAGCCTGTGAGGGACTTGCTGACGATCTATTGGCGGGGCGTCGTGGCCCCCTTCCCTCGGACCATTCGCTGCTCGTTCGGCACCGCGCCCAGATTGAACGGATGGTTCTCGAGATCCAAGCCCATTTCGGCATGCCGCAGGATGTTGAGTTCGCGATTGAGAACGGACACTTGTACGTCCTGCAAACACGTCCCATCACGCGCATCGAATTCGCGGACGAGCCGGGCGAGTGGACGAATGCTGATTTTCGGGACGGAGGGGTCTCGAGTCGAGTCTGCACACCGCTGATGGCATCGCTGTACGAACATGTATGGGACCGCGCGCTGAAAATGACGCTTCGCGAGCTTCACTTGTTCGAGAAAGACTTCCCCGCCAGTCGACAGTTCTTCGGCCGTCTTTATTGGAATGTCGGAGAAGTCAAGCGATGCGTCGCTAGACTACCCGGTTTCCGTGAACGCGAATTCGATCGCGATGTCAATATCCGCATCACGTATGAAGGCGACGGTCGCTGCACTCCCATTCGTTTATCCGGGCTGATTCGTGCCGTACCGACGGTCCTGGCCATGCGACGATTCCTCGTGGACCAAGAGCGTTCCGCGCGACAACGGTTAAGTCGCGCAGATGCGGCCAATCCCACCACAATCAGTGCCCGCAATATGTCGGCGGAGGAACGATTCCGTTCGCTCGTCGAAGGTGAATACCTTGAGCTGGAGACAACTTACTTCCGTACGATCTTCGCGGTGTCTCTGGCAAAAATGGACCTGTTAAGCAGCTTTCCAGAGGCAGACGATCAATCCCTGATCGCGGGTCTCCCTCCACTACGTCACCTCGCTCCGGTTCGGGACGTTCGAGCCTTGAAGGAGCGGACTCCGGATCAACTGCGTCGTATTCTGCATCGCTATCGGCACCACTGTCGAATGGGGCTCGATCTTTGCCTGCCTCGATGGGATGAGGATCAAGAATTTGTCCTCCCGTTGTTGCGCGACCTGCCCGAAGTCGACCAGCGGGATCCGCGTCAAACGTACGAGCGTGCCCACGCGGACGCCTTGTCCAAACTCACCTGGTGGCGGCGCCGAGGGTTTCGCCGCAAACTGCAACGACTACGAGCTCTAGTCTGGCTGCGTGAAGAACTGCGGGATGTCTCGAACGGTTATTACTATGCCCTTCGACGTGCCGCGCTCGAGATCGCGCGTGAGCGAGGTCTGGATGATGACATCTTCATGATGACTTTCCAACAAATCTTGGCCGATGATCGTCGGCAGATCGAACAAAATCGGCTGCGTTATCGAGGATATCGTCAGTTTCAGCCTCCAAACGAGATTGGAAGTCGGTATCGGCAACCGCCAATCGCGCGAACGATGGATCCATGCGCCCTCGACGAATCAGGGCAACCCATGGATATCCAAAGCGTTTCAGAAGAGTCGCCCGTCGTGCAGGACGTTGGCGGCGCAAACGGAAGGAACGCACTCCGCGGGGTTGGAGCGAGCGGCGGGCGGGCGAAAGGACGCGTCTTTGTCGCGCTGGATGTCCATCAGGCAGCGGCCATGCCGCCGGGACAGATTCTGGTCTGTCCCTTTACGGATCCGGGCTGGACACCCGTCTTGGAGCGAGCGATTGCCGTCGTCACCGAAACCGGTGGACTACTTTCCCACGCCGCCGTGATTTGCCGCGAATT
>CAZFWV010000058.1:0-18483 GCA_964522605.1 uncultured Pirellulaceae bacterium | reverse complement strand
CGCGGAAAAGAAGGCGTGCGAAGTCTTCTGGCAGAAATGAACGGAACGGGCGAGCGAGTTTTTCAGGGCTACAAGGTTCTGCCGACCCCGGATGACTTGACAATTCTGCATGGCGGAGACACGGCGATCGCCTTCGGTAGTTCCGTTCCGCATTACAAATACGGTGGGATGGAGTTCGATTTGGATAATCGCTGGACCGCCACGCTCGTCAAAGAGGACGGCCAATGGAAGCTGGCGGCCTATCACGTGTCCGCCAACGTCCTGGACAACTCGATCCTGCAGCTCGCTCGGCGGTCACTCTACTGGGTCGGCGGTGGCGGATTGCTCGCCGGGCTACTGCTTGGCCTTCTTGTTGGGCGTTTTGCCCGACGCAAGCCAGCATGATCGGTCGTCCCGCGAAACCGCTGAAGCATCGCTGGAGCATCCAGCACAATTACCTGGCCGGAATTACCGCCGGCGCCTGGTGGAAGTTGCTGCGCGAGAATCGGTTTGCGATCGACTCAGCCTACTGGCACCGCGCGGCCTTCATTACGCTGGCGAGTTGCCTGAATTCGCTTTATGCCCTGCGGGAATCGCACCGCTATGATCGGCAGATCGAACAGGTCCAGATCACCGATCCGCCCTTGTTTGTCATCGGACACTGGCGCAGCGGAACCACTCTGCTGCACTACCTGCTGGCTCAGGATGACCGACTGTTCACCTTTGCCAACACGTACGAGGTGGTCAATCCGCTCACGTTTCTGACGACTGAGGAGGTCAACAGTCGCCGATTCGCGTCGATGGTGCCTGAAAGGCGGCCCATGGACAATATGCGAATGAGTTTTCAATCGCCGCAGGAGGACGAATTTGCTCCGCTGCTGATGAGCTTCTGTTCGCCTTACCTCGGGATTAGCTTTCCTCGTCGAGAGGAATGGTATCTGCGCTATCTCACGCTGCGCGATATCCCCAGGGAACAGCTTGAGCAGTGGAAGGCCGCGTTTCTGTGGTTCTGCAAGAAACTGACGTTCAAGCACAACCGCGCGTTGCTCTTGAAGTCACCACCCCACACGGCGCGCATTCGCCTGCTGCTCGAACTATTCCCTGATGCTAGGTTCGTACATATCCACCGGCATCCCTATCGTGTATTCCAATCGCAGCGACACTATTTTGACACCGCGATGTGGTACACCTACTTGCAGCGGCCGGATGAGAACCGAATCGACGAAGGCATCTACCGTCGATGCAACATCCTCTACGACGCATTCTTTGAGGATCGGCCCAGGCTTCCGGACAACCGGTTCTTTGACGTGCGATTCGACGAGCTCGTCGCCAACCCGGTGCGAGTTGTGCAAGCCATCTATAGTCATTTTGGCCTGCCCGGTTGGAACGAATACCGCCCGAAACTCGACGACTATGTCCGCTCACTGGCAGGTTATCGCAAGAACTCTTTCCCTCCACTCACACAAGAAACCCAGCAACGCATTCGGCGCGAATGGTCGCGCAACTTTGATGTGTGGGATTATTCGCCCATGATAACGGAGGACGACGGATGAGCACGGCTACGATCACTCCGAAGGCACCGGGCCCGGGCGGTCACTGGCTGACCGGCTGTCTTTCAGAATTCCGCCGCGACCCCTTGGGTTTGCTCCAAGGCGCCGCTGAACGGTATGGCGATCTCGTGCGGCTCCGCATTGGCCCGGTGCTCACTCACCTGCTGAACCATCCCGACTACATCCAGCATGTCCTCGTCGACCACGCTGAATGTTACGACAAACAGACGCGAAGTGTGTCGAAGATTCGCGCCACGTGCGGCCAAAGTCTGCTTACTACGGACGGGCCACCGTGGGTTCGGCAACGAAAACTCGTGCAACCTTGGTTTCAGCCGAGGCAACTGGAACGCGTCTTGCCGGAGATCCGCGAGACGATCGCCGAGCAATTGCAGAGCTGGGAGGACCTCGCCAGGAGGCAACAACCGCTGGAAATCGTCTCCGCAATGATGCAACTGACGATGCTGATTGCGGCGCGGACGCTTTTTGGAGCGGACCTGAATCCGGATGTGAAGGTTGTCGGCCAATCGCTGGAGATCATCCTCGACGACACCTGGCGGCGACTGGAAAGTGCGATTGACTTCAGCGCAATCTCGCCGGCCTTCCATCGCCGCGATTATCGCGATGCGCTACAGCGTCTCGACGACGTCGTGTACCGACTGTTTGCTGCTCGACGGAAGCAAGCCGGGCGAGATGACCTCTTGTCCGCTCTTATGCAGGCGAACGGAGAAGATCCAGACACCGGACTCAGCGATAAGGAACTTCGTGATACGGTTCTGACACTGCTACTTGCCGGGCATGAGACCACAGCAAATGCACTCTCGTGGAGCTTCACGCTGCTCGCGCAGCACGAGCGCGTCGCGGAAAAACTACAGCAGGAACTCGATCAGGTCCTGCACGACGACGATCCGAACGAGGAAACCCTGCGGCAGTTGAAGTACACGCAGCAAGTCTTTTCGGAAACGATCCGCCTGTACCCTTCGATCTGGATTATGGAGCGACGAGTCGTGAAAGACGACCGGATCGGCAGCATCTCGATTCCAGCAGGATCCACGGTTCTGATTTCACCCTACACGCTACACCGACATCCCGATTTCTGGCAGGAGCCGGAGGACTTTCGGCCCGATCGTTTCGTCAACGACGCCGATACGCCTGCGAATCGACCGGCTTACATCCCGTTCGGCGCGGGACCGCACCTGTGCATTGGACAGGCGATGGCGCAGCTCGTCGCACGCCTTGTCCTTGCGATGGCCTGGCGTCGGTTTCGGTTGACACTTGTCGAAGGTCAAAACCTCACGCTCAAACCCGGAATCACGCTCCGACACGGTACTCCCGTCTGGATGCGGATTGAGTCCCGTTGAACGGGACGACCGCCGCGCTGCCTTCACCAAAAAGATCTCGACGCTCTTTCATTCAAAAATGCCTGAAGATCCGCATGCAAGATTGAGCCTGAGCCCAGCGTGGTCCGCTGATCCGAACGTCGCGTGGACGCGCCAGGAATGGGGCATCCTCGTGACGTCGGTCACGGCGACGAGCATGGCGTTCGTCGATGCGACGGCATTGAACATCGCCATTCCGGCACTCCAGCAGGACCTCCAGGCAAGTGGGACACAGGTTTTGTGGATCGTCAACGCCTACAACGTGATGGTGGCCGCCTGCCTGTTGTTGGGCGGGACCCTCGGTGACCTCTTTGGTCGCCGGGCAATCTGTGCGTTCGGGACTTACCTGTTCGCGGCGGCCTCACTGACTTGCGGTTTATCCTGGAACCCGTCGATGCTCATCGCGTGCCGAGTCTTCCAAGGCATCGGCGCTGCGTTCGTGATTCCCACCAGCCTGGCTATTCTGTCCGCCAGCGTCGATCCGCTGCGGCGTGGACGTGCGATTGGAATCTGGTCAGCTTGCAGTGTTGTTACCTCTGCCCTAGGCCCAATCCTGGGCGGCCTGTTCGTGATGGCCGGCTTGTGGCGATTCGTCTTCTTTATCAACATCCCACTCGCAATGATTGCGATCGCCGGATTGAAGACTTGGGTGCCGGAAAGTCGCAATCGCCGATCCGATCGAGCGATGGATCTGATCGGAGCGAGCCTGGCAGTCACCTCGCTTGGCCTATTGAATGCTGGGATGATCGAGGGAACGGCGATCGGCTTTCGCAACCTGCTGGTGATCGCGGCCCTAGGCGTCGGATCGAGCTTGGCAGTTCTCTTCGTCTTTGTCGAACTGCGAAGCAAGCATCCGCTCTTACCGCTTGGCTTGTTTCGAAACGCTACGCTGTCCACCGCGTGTCTTCTGAGCCTACTGATCTACTCGGGCCTCTATGGCATGCTGCTCTTGCTGCCCATGAACCTGATTGAAATCCAGCACTACAACGCCGCGACCGCCGGCTTGGCCCAGCTACCGCTCATGTTGCTCGTCGTCTTATTTTCCGGATGGTCGGGGGGCATCTACGATCGTTACGGTCCTCGGATTCCCCTCGTCGCGGGCGCCACTTTGGTCGGCCTGGGGTTTCTCGCTCTTGCAGGTCCGGGCATTGTGCCGGGACCCACGACCTACGTGTACACGTTCTTGCCGCCGATGCTGATCTTGGGTGCCGGCCTGGGGATCCTGATGGCACCCCTCAGTGCCACGATCATGTCGGAGATTGGTGACCGCCAAGCCGGTTTGGCTTCCGGAATCAATTCGACCGTCGCACGTTTTGCGAGTGTCTTGGGAATCGCACTGCTGGGGCCTCTGGCGATTCTCCTTTTTCAATCTCAAGTCCAAGTGCGCAGCGAGACTCTGCGACTACAAACCAGTGAACAAGTACAGCTGCTCGAACAGACAACGCGTTTCGCCCAGGCAGTTCCTCCCACGACTTTGAGTCCAGAGCGGCGACAGATGCTGCAGCGGATCCTGGACGAAGCGTTCGTGAGTTCCTTCCGTGCAGTTTGTTGCTGGTGCGCGGGGATTTGCTTGATCGGAGCGATGATCGCTGCAGTCGGAATTCGCAATCCCCTACAAACTAAAGTGTCCTATTCATGAACAGTACATTTCCAACAACAACGACGAAGCATCCGGGGCACACGGTCAGTCGACTTTCGACTACATCGCTATCTCCGCACTTGGCAGAAGATCACCCGGACGAACACCTTTGTGTTTATTCGAACGAGACCTGCAGCGGACATTGTTCGCTCTGGTGGCGGCGGACCCCCGAACTTCGCGACCATCGACTTGGGCTGATTGGACATTTCTTCGCGCAGAACGCCTCCAGCGCCGATTGTCTACTGCGTGCAGCCTTGAAACGCTTGCGCCGCGAACGGTGTACGCTGGCCGTCGGTCCGATGAATGGCAGCACCTGGCGCGACTATCGGTGGGTCACGCGAGCCGGCCGGTACCCCAGGTTCTTGCTCGAGCCCGAGAATCCTCCGGCTTATCCCCAGTATCTTCTGCGCCACGGCTTTCAGCCGATCGCGCATTACTTCTCGGCGCTAACGGATGGACTGCGGACTTTTGACGCGCTGACCGACCGTGTGCGTTCGCGACTCGATCGAAAGGGCGTCCAGCTTCGGTCCATTTGCAAATCCACTTTTCGAGAAGACGTACTTTCTATTCTCGAAGTCGCCCGTGCGGCATTCCGTCAGAATCTATTGTACGCAGATCCTGGAGAAGAAGAGTTCCTTTCGCTCTGTCGTCGATTTCAACAGGTGGCACCCTTCGATTATGTCTTAATGGCATTTGAGAGAGATCGCCCCGTAGGTTTTGTCTTGGCGGTACCCGATCAACAGCAACGACTCCGCCAACCTTCCGTTGATACGCTGATCGTCAAGACACTTGCGGTCGTTCCGGAACGGCGCTACGCGGGACTTGGCCATCTCCTTTTGACTCAGGTGGAGCACGCGGCGGCTAACGCCGGTTTCCGTCGAGCGATCTATGCGCTCGTCCGAGAAATGCCGCACCTGCAGCGGATCAGCAACCGGTCGGCACAGCCAATTCGCCGTTATGCGATCTATGCTCGAGAACTTTCGACATGAATGTAGCCGAACTTGTCCAACTCCATGCCCGGCACCACCCCGACGAAATCGCATTAGTCGATTATCGTCGAGGACAACACCGGCCAATGACTTTCGGGCAACTGGAACGAGCCGCTGCGCGTGTCGCGGCCATATTACAGCAACACCAGTTGCGTCCCGGGGATACGGTCCTGGTATTCCACCCGATGTCCGCAGAGTTGTATGTTGCCATCGCAGCGCTCTTGCGGATCGGACTGGTCGCGATGTTCATCGATCCTTCGGCAGGGCGGCGTTACATCGATCGGTGTTGCCAGCTCCATGCACCCCGAGCGTTGATTGCCACGACGGCGGCCCATTGGCTTTGTTGGCTGAGTCCCACGTTGCGGCGGATTCCACTCAAGTTCTCGATTGGGGGACGGCTTCCGGGGATCACACCGATCGATTGGTCCAAGCAATGCGGCAATACCGCTCCACTTCAGACGTGTCCCCCGGATTCGCCGGCTCTGATCAGCTTCACGACCGGAAGTCATGGAGAGCCGAAAGCCGCCTTGCGAACACATGGTTTCCTGCTGGCTCAGCATGCAGCAATTGAGCAGAACCTCGGACTGAAACCGGGCGATGTGGAATTGGTCTCATTACCGATTTTCGTCCTGGCAAATCTCGCTTCGCGCGTCACCAGCGTCATTCCTGTCGGGGATATTCGGCGACCGGAGGCAATCGCCGCCGAGCCGATTGTGGAACAGCTTCAGCGATTTCACGTCACCCGAATCGCGGCACCTCCGCCCTTCCTTGAGCGATTGGTGGATCACTGCGAGTCGCGTCAAATCGAGCTTTCAGCTCTGCGAAGAGTGCTTACCGGCGGCGGTCCGGTGCCACCGCGAATGCTGACACGCCTGCAAGCCGTAGCAAATCGCGCCGAAATCAGTGTCGTCTATGGCTCCACCGAAGCGGAACCGATCAGCACGGTTTCTCTCGGACAAATGGCAACTGCCGACCATGCAGCGATGAATGGCGGACAGGGGCTACTGACCGGTCACCCTGTCCCGAATTTGCAGCTGCGCATCTTGCGGGATCAATGGGGTCGCCCGGTTGGGCCTTACCGGAGCGCGGAGTTCCATGACGACTGTCAGCCGCCGGGAGTCACCGGTGAAGTTGTGGTCAGCGGTCCGCACGTTCTGCCCGGCTATCTGTATGGACACGGTGAAGACAATAACAAATTCGACGTCGACGACATACGCTGGCATCGCACCGGTGATGCGGGATACCTCGATGCGCAAGGACGCCTCTGGTTACTCGGCCGCTGTGCTGCCCGCGTCGAAGACCATCAAGGCACGCTGTATCCGTTGGGGGTCGAGCATGCCGCGTTGCAGTACGACTACATTCACCGCGCCGCCCTCGTGTCGCACCGCGGTCAACGAGTCCTGGCAGTCGAACTCGCCAAACGCTCCGCCAACCCTGATTTTGCCTCGCTCTTAAAATCACTCTCTTTTGCGGGCGTCGAGTCGGTGCGAATCGTGAAGAAGATCCCTGTGGACTCAAGACATAACGCAAAGACCGATTATCATCGCTTACGCGACTTACTGGAGTCCCTGTCATGACTGGACCGACGGACCTGCAAGCCGCGAACCACGTGATTTGTCCGCCCTCCGGGATCGTACGACGCTGGGGTTGGTACCTCGCGGAGCGGTTTCCTGTCATCGCCCACGGCCTGTTGATTCTGAGTTTCTACTCCTCGAATCAGTTTCTGGCTCATGCGTTGACAGAGCCCGGGCATCCAATGCGATACGACCTCTCATCGCTCCTGGGTTCGATAACGATGTTCCTGCTTTTTCTGCAGTTGCGAGTGTTCGACGATCACAAAGATTACGCACGCGACTGCCAGCATTATCCCGATCGTCTACTGTCCCGCGGCATTGTGACACTCGTTGATCTGAAATGGCTTGCGGTCCTGACACTTCTCGGCCAATTTTGCTGTGCGCTACTGCGCGGGCCGGCAGCACTCGCGGCCGTTGCCACAGTCAACGTATTCAGTTTCCTCATGCTAAAAGAGTTCTTTGCGGGTGAATTCCTGCAAAAACGTTTCCTGCTCTATGCCTCGACCCACATGCTGATCATCCCCTTGATGGCGATGATGGTTTTCAGCTTTGCGACAGACCGTTTCCCCTGGGAAGCACCACTCTGGTACTGGGTTTATTCCACCGTCGGTTACTTTGTGGCCTTCAATTGGGAAATCTCCCGTAAAATTCGCACACCGGGTGAAGAGGTCGAAGGAGTCGATTCATACACAAAACGGTTCGGGACCTACGGTGCGGCCTACGCAGTTCTCTTGATTCGGCTGATTGATACGGCTCTCGTCTGTTTGGTGGCATCCCATTTGGGTATGAGTTCGTGGTTTTACATTCTTGTGCTTGGCCTGTTCCTCGTGTGCATGATTGGCTTCGTTCAATATCGCTTTCAGACTTCGCCCGCAACCGCTCGAAGAATGATGACGTACGCCAGCTTCTATATTGTTGCCTTCGATTTGGCGCTCGCCGTCGAGCTTGGCCGGACCTACGGGGTCACGCTGGGAGGAATCGGATCGTGAGTGAGACAATGTTCATTGTTCGTGATTCGGCATCGCTTACCGAACTGTCTCGAAAACAAGTCGGAGGGAAAGGTTACCACCTGCTCCAGCTGCGCGCGATGGGGCTGTACGTGCCGTCGTTTTACGTGATCACGCCGGAAGCCTTCAGGCACACACTGCGCGCGAATGAACTTGACGGGCCAATGCGCCACCTGCAGAGCCAAATGGGCAAGGCAACGCCTGAACAGCTCACGATCGACGCCCGACATTTGCGGCAGGCGATTCTGCGGGCGCAACTTCCGGAGACGTTATCGCAATGGATACACCAAACGCATGAAGACACGTTTCCGCCCTCGACCGACTGCGCAATTCGTTCATCCGACTTTCTGGAAGACGCTTCTCGTCACTCCTTTGCCGGCATTTATGACACGTGTCTATCGATCGTTGGATTGCCGGCTCTCGAACACGCGATCAAGCAGGTTTGGGCCTCGATGATCGGTGACAAGGCCATGACCTATTGCTGGCGCCACCGCCTGCAACCAAACGGCGTTTCGCTGGCCATCATCGTACAGAAGCTTGTGTCGGCGCAACACTCGGGAGTGATGTTCACGCAGGACCCATGCATGACGCGCGACGAAGCGATCGTGATCCGCGTTTGTCAGGGTCTTGGACAGTCACTTGTCGACGGACAAACCGCAGGCGACGGCTATCGAATGGACCGTCGGACGGGGATTCTTCACAGGGTGGAATCGCAGGAGTCGACGGGATTTGAAGAACCTGCAAGTGGTTTCAAAACTGTGACGGACCGAGTCAGTGAGCCGACGGCGCTAGCCGCGGGCTGCGATTTGCCGAGTCGCATGGAGAATCGGCCCGAGGCTAGCGCCTTCGGCTCAGGTTTTGAAACTGGTTGTACGAGACTATCTGACGACGGCGGCAGAAGCTCGCAACCAAGGGATGCGGCGGAATTTCCGTCACTTGAAGCGATCCGCAGCGTGGCGGCCGTCGGCCTGCAAATCGAACGACACTTCGGGACTCCTCAGGACATTGAGTTCTGCTGGGATGAGACGGGGCGTTTATGTCTCCTCCAAGCGCGCCCGATCAGCACAGCCGTTCCCCTACCATCGAGCGACAATCGGCTGATCTGGGACAACAGCAATATTGTCGAGAGTTATTCGGGCATTACGCTGCCGATGACCTTCAGCTTCATCCGCCGCGCCTATTCGATCGTCTACCACTGTTTCGCCGAGGTCATGGGGATTTCCCGGCGGCGCGTTCAGGAGCATCAAGATGCCTTCGACAACATGCTCGGACTGTTCCGCGGACGCGTCTACTACAACCTCAAGAACTGGTACCGCCTGGTGAGCCTCTTTCCCGGTTACTCCTACAATCGCCAATTCATGGAGTCGATGATGGGAGTGAAAGAGACTTTCGAGGGCGACGTGTCGACTTCACCGCCGGGATTTCTGCGTCGCTGGTTCGTCGAGTTCCCTGCATTAGTCGGCTTAGTGATCCGGTCCACTTGGAACTTCTCCCGGATTGATCGCCTGGTTCATCGATTCGATCAGCATTTTGAACGCTGTTACGGTGCTTGGTCGCGAATTGACTTCGAGAGAATGCCCCCACACGAGATCATGCAGAACTACCGCCAGATGGAACGCAAGATGCTCTGGAACTGGAAGGCGCCGATCATTAACGATTTTTACGTCATGGTCTGCTATGGCATTCTGCGCAAGATGTGTGAATCGTGGTGCGATGATCAAGCGGGCACTCTTCAGAATGGTTTGCTCTGCGGAGTAGGCCAATTGGAAAGTGCCGCCCCAGCCGATCAAATCCTGCAACTCACTCGACGAGCGGAAGACTCGGCCGCATTGAGATCTGCGATTCTCGAAATGCCGCTCGCTGCATTACCGGACTTCATCGCAAGTCGGCCGGAGTTCTCGGAGTTTCATGCCGCCTTCGATCATTTTTTGGAATGTTATGGTCTGCGGTGTGTGGATGAGCTGAAACTTGAGTCGCGATCCTATCGCGATCACCCGGAACAAGTCTATCGCCTGATCCGCAACTACCTACAGCTTGACCATCCCGATTCCCTGGACGCGGAATCGCGGCGAAACACCGAGCGCGCGGTACGACGGGACGCCGAACGCCACGCAGACCGTCTGTTGCGCGAAAAGCAGAGTTGGATGCCGAAACAAGCAATGTATCGTTATGCTCTCGCGGCAACGAGACGAGGAATTCGCCATCGCGAACATATGCGAATGGCTCGTACGCGCATCTATGGAGTGTTGCGATCGATGCTGCGAGCCTTGGGAAAACATTTTCATCAGGCCAACGTTCTGGAATCTGCCGAGGATATCTTCTATCTGACGATCGATGAGGTCTGGGATTTCATTCAGGGCACGGCTGTCACGACGCAACTTCGCGATCAGGTTGCGGTGCGTCGAGCGGAATATGATCGATATCGCTCCGCGCTCGAACCGATCCCCGATCGCCGCTTCGAGACAATCGGGGTCGCGTATCTGAACAACTCGTTTCAGCAGCGGCATGTGACGGCCCCACACAACGATGCATCTTCATCACGATTGAAAGGAATCGGATGCTGCCCGGGCACCGTCGAGGACGACGTACAGGTTGTAGTCGATCCGAACGAGACAACGCACTTCACCGGGGGAATTCTTGTCGCGGAACGAACCGACCCTGGCTGGGTACCAATCTATCCCGCGTTTCGCGGAATCCTGGTCGAGCGGGGCAGCGTGCTGTCCCACTCCGCCATTGTCGCCCGTGAGTTTGGAATTCCAACGATCGTCGGCGTTCATGGCTTGACACAGGCTTTGCGATCCGGACAGCGAATCCGAATGAATGGCCAAACCGGAGAAATTGAAATCCTGGAGCCCACCAGTTCATCGGACAACCCTTCCAGCCGACCGGCAGAAGGGCAGCGAAGTGAAGTGTTTCCCTCGTTCCCCGAATCCGTACGTGTTTAGCCTACATGCATTGGACGAAGTACGATTCGTAGCCGAATTCGTGAGAATTCGGATCGCACCCCCGATGCTCCGAAGTCTCACGACTTCAGCTACGTTGCGCTGGTACGTGTTTAGCCTACATGCATTGGACGAAGTACGATTCGTAGCCGAATTCGTGAGAATTCGGATCGCACCCCCGATGCTCCGAAGTCTCACGACTTCAGCTACGTTGCGCTGGCCGTTGTCGGCGGTCCGATCACCTGATCGACATAGAAGGCGTTGTAGAAAAAGGCTTTGTCAGCTGCAAATAGCTCACTCGCGAGGTCGACCTGTGGTTCAACGCGATCTCGGAAGACGGCAGGGCAAGAACGGGGAACGAGCGTATTCCAATAGACGAGGCGAGCCTTTGGTCGACACAAGGCGAGCAGGTTTCCGTACAGTTGTTGCGTGTGCTGCTCGTCGAGATACTCAAAAATGTCCGACAAATTCATGCCGTCATAGCCGTCAGCGCCGAAACGACGTCCGACGACCTCGATGGGCCCGTGGTCCCACGTCAGTCGGTGCAACCCGTCGCGGATCCGATCGTAGTATTCTGGACGCAGGTAGCGCGGTAGGTTCTGGCGAAAATTGCCTTTCGCCAGATATTCGAGGTACGGGTTCTCATGTGTGGGAAGCACGGTCAGTGCGTACTGCGTTCGATCAAGGATTCGCTCCGCAACAGAACCTTCCACATAGCGGAAGAACTCGGGGTCACGTCCCAAACGCCCCATCAAGGTTCGACTGAAGAAGAGCCGAAATAGCATTCGCCATCGCAAGTTGTTCCAAGTCGAGTTCCAGAATTCCTCCCGTTGTTGACCTGTTTTTGGTTCCAGCAATGCGTCGAGCGTTCTGCGCGAGTGAATCCAGGGAAGAATTCGCCGTCGAAAGGTCCGAAAATAGGCCTCGAGTTTTCCTCCGTGAATGATCCCTGCCTCAATCGTTTCGGGATGGGTGTCCCAATAGAGTCGAGCGGATGGAGAGAGCTGATCCGCAAGACACGTATAGGTCAGGCAGCGATCCCGTCCGGAGCAGACACCGAGAAAAGTCAACAGCTCTTCGTGAGACAGGGAGCGAAAGGCGGCACAACGCAACTCAAGACATGCCAACTGAGTCGCATTCAGGTCGGCGACGACTACGTCTGCCCCTTCGGCCACGAGTGACAATACATTGTCTCCCGCCGAGCATACAGAGAGAATGCGTTTTCCTGCGCACGGCTGTAGGGCTGCGCAAAGCACATCGGCATCCTCCCAGCAATTCCCATACCGAATGAAATCCCACGCGACTCGCTGTTCAATTCCATCGGCCACTTCTGCAGGCATCTGCCGGTCTCCACTGAATCTCTTCCGGGACTTGATCGATTCATCCGGTGGATCGAACAAGAAAAGCCTTCGCCCGAGCAAGTCGAGTCGCACGGCGGGTGGCAAAGTGTCCGAACCGGATGAATTCCTAGGATAGCTCGCTTACACACTTGGGGAAGGAGGGACAAATGGCAAGAAACCGCAGCCTCCGCAGTCGTTGTTCGATTTGGCCTCTGCCGAACATCTGCCCTCGAATGATGGCCCGCGTTATAATTGTGGGTTGTGCTCCTTTCTCCTCTCATCTGTCCACTCAGGAGCGATCCCATGGCCGTCAACATTCTTGTCGTGGACGATTCTCTTGTCGAACGTGTTCTCGTCGAAGGACTCCTGCGGAAAGATCCGACTTACCAGGTTCAGCTTGCCGCGAACGGTCGTGTGGCCTTAGAGGTGCTGGAAAAGGAGTCGCCCGACCTGGTGGTGACCGACCTGGTCATGCCCGAAATGGATGGCTTGGAATTGGTTCGAACGATGCGCAACCGTTATCCAACCATTCCGGTGATCCTGATGACTGCCTACGGCGACGAATCAACCGCGGTCGAAGCATTGGAATCCGGCGCCGCTAGTTATGTTCCTAAAGCGCAGAAAGCCGAACGGCTGATTGCCGCAGTCGAACGTGTCACAGAATATGCCGCGGTCAATTGGAGTCGCGAACAGCTAGCGCGGCGGATGCTGGAGTACAATTGCCGCTTCTCTCTCGAGAACGATCGGCGTCTGATCCGCGCTCTGGTGGCGGGCATCCAACAGGTGATGACCGGCATGGGTTTCGGTGACGCTGTCGAACGCATTCGCGTTAGCGAAGCACTCGAGGAAGCCTTGCTTAACGCCATGTATCATGGCAACCTGGAGATCAGTCGCAAAGAGCTGGCCGCAGTTCGGTCAGAACTGGATGACCACATGCTCGACCGGCTCATCGAGGAACGTTGCAAGGATCCCACGATACGGGACCGCCGCATCCTGGTTGTCACGCATATCACAAGAGATGAGGCACGCTTCGTAATCCGTGACGAAGGTCGCGGCTTCGACCCGAAGCATTTTGTCGACGAGCCGACATCCGATCGCTTCGCATCCGGACAGGACCGCGGCATGATCCTCATCCGATCCCTAATGGATGAGGTGAAATTCAATCGGACGGGCAACGAGCTCGTCATTCGCAAACAGGTCGAACAGGCTTCAAACCACACGCCAGAATCGGTGAAAGTCCCGCGCACCCAGTGATTCAGCAGCCGGTTCCATACCGACGACTCTGACACAAGAACATCATCGCGGCGAGAATCGCCAACAGAGAAGTCGAAGGTTCCGGCACGGGCTCGAAAAGCACACCCGCCAATCGTTGAGAGACGAACGTATTCGCGACGGTTGGAGATTGCGTCACAACAATCGACCCGGACGTGTAGTTGATCTCGCCCAGCTTGACCCAGACATCGCCACGGCCCTCGGTTCCCGCAAGGTCCGCTGCATCATTCTGGTTCATGTCAACAACGAGGTTGTCCCCTGCAGTATCGATTGTGAACTGAGTGAGTCCGCCGGAAACATTGGTCGTGAAGGGCCATGCGGCAAAAACGGAGTAGAGCCCCGCGCCACCGGCGGCCAGGCCCGTCGCAAGGTTTCCCTCACCGAGATCCGTACCGGCAGGGATGACCAGGTTGTCTCCGTCGACATCCGGTGCATAAGTCACGACGTACGTATCGAAGGAATTCACACCGTTGCCACCGAAGATACTGTCGCCCCCTGTTAATCCGTACGCCACACTCGCGGCAGACTGAGAGGCCGTGGTCGTGTCGGCCCCGTAACTGAAGTGCGGGCTGTAGGTCAAAACTCCGTCGTCGGCTCCATCAATGTCAACTTCAACAAGAAAAGCCGCAGGGCAAGCCACGGCAGAAAAGAGCATCATCGTCACTGCGGTCAGCGCGATCCACGCCTTCATTGGAACCCTCCAGAATATTGAGTGAGGCACCCGTGGACGGACCCGTCGTGGGCCAATTGCCCGGCACCAAATCGATGAACGATCGAACGGCTCCATCTCTCGCCCCCTGAAAGTCACCCTCGGAGCGAAATCTGGAGAGCACGGGTTTATGATAGTTGCCATCGACCTGATGTAAACATGGAATCTGAGCGAGGCGACTCGAGACGTCTCAGCCCTGAAACGCCTGTTCTGCTCATCTCACAAGGTCGCCTGATGACCCCGCATAATCGTCACGACAAGAACATGTCAAAAAAGACACCCCCGTACGTTGCCGCTAGAACACCCTCGACCGAACCGTGATTTTTGAAGCTGCACAGTTCGTCAGTCCGTAGCCGAATTCGTGAGAATTCGGAGGTCTTGGGCAGGGGGATCCGCCAACAACGCCTCCGAATTCTCACGAATTCGGCTACGCGCAACTTCAAAACTCTCGCCTCGGGTTTGTCGATTAGGCGGCACGATGTTCCGGTGCACGAGGGATCGCTGCAAGGACCGGCTGTTCAATGGAGCCAGCCGATGGCCTTACGGCGATCGTTCGGGTGACCGGCACCTCGATGGTGCGCTCGGGACGTCGAACCGTGAACAGGCAGGCCAGACTGACAAAGCGAAAGAACGAGGAAAGGCCGAAGAGCGTCAGGTAGGCGGAGTGACTCTGTCCAAGACGCTCCAGCAGAATGCCGCCCAAAGTCCCGCCACAGACCATGGCACATGCGTTGCCCAGGTTGTAGTAGGTCAGCAGCCGCGTACGGTGCGCCCGGGGAATGGAATCGACAAACATAAGCAGAATCGCTAATTCATGAGCTGCCCAGGTAACCCCACTCAAGATCTGCAGACAAATCAGGAATGGTCCGGATTGAGAGATGATCCACAGCGACGAGAGCGGAGCAATTCCGACTCCGCCGATCCACAGCAGACAGCGGGCTCCGTGTCGCTCTGCCAATCGCCCCCAGAGCGGCATGGCGATCATCTTCCCGACGAAGCCCAAGGAAATGAGCAGCGTGTATTCGGCGTACGAGAACTGCAGCTTAGACAACATGAACGGCGTGAAGAAGGGTCCCGCCAGATAGATGGCGGACTGCATCGCAAGCAAATAGAGCACCAGGCGCCCACTGCTTCGATCAACGACTTTTCCCCGATGAACGCCCCGTACCGGAGACTGTATCGAACTTGGACGGTCAACTCGGCCTTCGCTTTGTGCGGCGAGATACTTGGCGGAGGCAAACCGCGCAGCCGCGGCCGCAGTGAACAGGTAACCGAACGTCCACGTTGAGGAGCTCGTTTGCGTGCCGAACTGCAATAGCAATCCACCGATCAGGAATCCCGTTAACGAAGACGCATGACAGATGCGTCCTCGCGCCGCGAAGAAACGAGACCGAATGCGAGCTGGCACGACTCGCTCGATCCAGGTATTCCAAGCTGGCCCCGTGGCCATTCCGGCGGCCCAATACAATGTGGCAGCAACAAAGACGATTCCAGAAGGCAGCTCATGCGGCCAAATCGCTAACGGTAAGAGAATCAACAGGCTGCCGGCCTGTATGTAGGCACAGATCACTACCCATCGACGTGCCGACCCGAAATAGCTGACCGCCCATGGAGTAACCAGTTGGAGGATCGCACCCAACATTATAGGAAGCGTCGTAATCAATCCGGCAGCAATCTCGCCCAAGCCTAACGCTAGAACGAAAGCCGGAAGATAGGTTTCCCCCAGGCCCACCATCAGACTGAACAGGGCACCATCGCCCGTACTGGCCCGGAGATCGGCACGTACTGTTCGACCCGACGGCGAAGAAACGGTTAATTCCCGGTTGACCGGCGGAGATTGAAGACGAACCCGCTCCGGCACGAGCGTCAGCTGCGAAACCGTCATTGGAGAACCCGTAGGAGCAATCCAGGCGGCGGCTCGATCGTGCGGTGCCACCAAACGCATTCGCGCTCGCTCGACTTTGGATTGTAGGATCCACCATATATCGGCAATCTTGTCTCGCAGGGTTAATCGAGTCCGAACATCCTCCGGCGGCTCGCCATCCGCCGCGGAATGACCGATCGCGATTCTGGATCGCCCCCTGTGCGAGGTCTCCGACCCAGCCATCGAGGTCGTCCCGTTCAAAGGTGTTGGTCGTTTTGCAGGCGTTGATCGAGAGGATGTAGTAACCTCGTCCGAGCCATCAAGTTATAAACTGCACGACCCCGCCATCGCCGAGCGGAGAGCTGGGTACGGTCGAACGTCTTTTGGCAAACGGCCGAAACAACTCGAGTCAGAAGTCGCCGGCAAGGAGAGTGACGGTCAGCACCGACGCGTTCCGCAAGCAGCATTGAGGCTAGCACTTCAGCGAATTGGTTGCGTATTAGTGGGAGTAACGCCGTGCGTACCCGTTCTAGCGGACGGGCTGTGAACCCAAATGAATGGGTGTTGACTCAAACGTATGCTCGATAAGTCGGCTCGTACATCGCGGAACGCACGGCGGTCGCGATATCGGCGGGAAGCGGTGCTTCGGCCAAGCCCTCCTCATAGGCAACCTTCGCGGTCGCTTCGGCGATACAAGCAGACACGTCACGGATGCGACTCAGCGCCGGGTAGATCCGGCCCTGTTGCAGGTCGGAGTCGGTGACCAGCGAACTCAATGCGTGCGCCGCCGCACTGAACATACCTTCTGTCACTCGCCGTGCTCGACTGACCAGGACACCAAGTCCCACGCCAGGGAAGATATACGCGTTGTTTCCCTGGCCGGGTGAGTACTCCCGCCCCGCAAGCACGATTGGGGAAAACGGACTACCCGACGCAAAAATGCATCGTCCATCTGTCCCCCGATAGGCCTGCTCTGCCGTGCATTCAGCTTTTGAAGTCGGATTCGAGAGCGCCAAAATGACCGGCCTTGGATTGACTCGCGACATTGCCTCGAGTGCTGCGGGCGTGAAGGTCCCCGGTTGCCCGGAAGCGCCGATCAAGGCCGTCGGTTTGATGGTTTCGATCGCCGTCACGAGATCGGAAAGCGGATCGTGATCGCGAGCAAAGGAAAGCTTGTGAGGCGGAAGAAACGCGCGAGACTTGACCACAAGGCCTTGCGAATCCATGAACCAACAGCGAGACAACGCTGCCTCCAGGGAGAGGCCCTGCATCTGCATTTCGCTCACGACGGCATGACCAATTCCCAATCCGGCCTCGCCCGCACCGAAGAACAACAGCCGATGATCAGCGAGTCGATTCCCCAAGGCTCGCGCGGCAGTCAGTAAGCCGGCCAGCGCAACCGCCCCCGTGCCCTGAATATCGTCGTTGAAACAGCACGCACGATCCCGGTAGGTCTGCAGGATGCGAAACGCATTGGCGGTGGCAAAGTCTTCGAACTGCATCAGTACGTGTGGAAACAGCAGATTCGCCGCCTCGATGAACTCTTCCACGAACTCATCGTACGCATCGCCTCGAATCCGTTCGTTCGTCAGACCGAGATAGAGCCGATCTTCGCGCAACGCAGCATTTTCGGTGCCCACATCCAACATGACCGGCATGCATACTGTCGGATCGACACCACCACAGGCGCTATACAGAGTCAATTTACCAACAGGAATTCCCATTCCGTTCGCGCCAAGATCTCCAAGACCCAGGATCCGCTCACCATCCGTCACCACGATCACGCGAATGTCCCGACGCGGCCAGTTCGCCAACACGCGGGCGACACGTCCCCGGTCTTCGAAAGAGATGTACATACCACGCGAACGTCGATAGATGTGCCCGTAGTGCTGACATGCTTCACCCACCGTCGGCGTATACAAGATCGGCAACATCCGTTCGGGATTATCGACAACAACTCGATAAAATAGCGTCTCGTTCCGTTCCTGCAGCGCGATGAGCTGAATGTAGCGTTCCAGATCGCTGCCCTTCCGCTCAAAATTCTCCATCACGCGCGCAACCTGATCCTCCAGAGTGCACAAATGGGGGGGCAACAATCCTCGCAAACCCAGGATCTCGCGCTCGTCATCGGTGAACGCGGTGCCTTTGTTCAACTGGGGGTTCTGGAGCAGAGCGATTCCTGTCGGCAAACCGGCGCGGGGAAGCTGAGGACTCATCACGATGTCCCTCCTCTGCAAAGCCA
>CAZFWV010000057.1:6733-25653 GCA_964522605.1 uncultured Pirellulaceae bacterium | reverse complement strand
CCGAAGTCGTGAGACTTCGGAGGATCGGGGGTGGGATCCGAATTCTCACGAATTCGGCTACGAAGCCAACTTTGCCCAATGCATGCAGGCTATACACGTACAATTCTCATGAATTCGGTACGGGCAATTTGTGAATACGGGTGCCGTCGCGGCCCGGCTGCTTCGAGGCTTCTCGGTTTGACCCCGTCGAACGGAAATATTGATGACTTCCAAGATTGATTATCGCAAGATCCGCAACTTCTGTATCGTGGCGCACATCGACCACGGCAAGAGTACCCTGGCCGACCGTCTGTTGGAGGCGACCGGCACGGTCACGCAGCGGGAGATGAAAGACCAGTTGTTAGACGACATGGAGTTGGAGCGTGCGCGTGGAATCACGATCAAAGCGCGTGCCGTGTCCATGCAGTATCGATTCGCGGACGACGTCTATCGGTTGAACCTGATCGACACGCCAGGGCACGTGGACTTTCACTATGAGGTTTCTCGATCCCTCAGCTGTTGCGAAGGGGCCTTGTTGCTCGTCGACGCGTTCCAGGGCGTCGAGGCACAGACGGTCGCCAACGCGTTTGCGGCCATGGAGCATGATCTCAAGATCATTCCCGTGGTGAATAAGATTGACCTGGCCCAGGCACGGACGGCGGAAGTGATCGAAGAGATGGAACATTCCCTGGGCGTCCATCCCGACGAAGTCTTGCTGGTGAGTGCCAAGGCGGGCCTGGGGATCCCTCCGCTGCTGCAAGCGATTGTTGAGCGCGTCCCGGCACCCAAGGCTGACCCCGAGGCGGCATTGCAGGCGATGGTGTTCGATTCGCATTACGATAAATTCCGGGGAGCCATCAGTTACGTGCGCGTGATGAACGGTGTGATTCGGCGTGGAGACCGCGTTCGGATGATGCGTGCCGGAACAAATCACGAAGTGATTGAATTGGGGCAGTTCACTCCTCGACGGCGTCCTTGCGAATCGCTCACCGCCGGACAGGTCGGCTACTTGATCTGCAATATTAAGTCGTTGGATCAGATCCATATCGGCGACACCGTGGCCCACGCGGGGGAGTCCGGCGCGGTGCCTCTGCCAGGCTATAAGGTGCCGAAGCGGATGGTCTACTGCGGCTTGTTTCCGTCGGATGGCCAGGATTTCGACGAGTTGCGCGATGCGCTCGGACGGCTTGCGATCAACGATCCGAGTTTCGAGTTCGAGCCCGAGTCGAGCGAGGCGTTGGGGTTTGGTTTTCGCTGCGGGTTCCTCGGTCTGTTGCACATGGAGATTGTGCAGCAGCGGCTCGAACAGGAATCCGATGTCGACCTGGTTCAGACGGCGCCGAATGTGACGTATGAGCTCGTCCTGCGAGCGGGCGAAACACGGGAGATTCACCGGCCGCAGGAAGTTCCCGATGCTGGGCAGATCGAAGAGTTTCGACAGCCGATCGTGCGCGTCAATCTCGTCCAACCGACAGAGTTCATTGGCGTCGTGATGAAACTCTGTCAGGACCGTCGAGGCGTCCATCAGCGGACCGAGTACCTGTCTCCGACTCGAGCGATCCTGGTCTACGATCTGCCGCTGGCCGAGGTGATTTATGATCTGCATGATCGCCTCAAGAGTGCCACCCGCGGTTACGGCACGATGGACTACGAATTCCTGGGATATCAACCGGCAGATCTGGTTCGCTTGGACATTTTGGTCAATGGAAAACGCGTCGATGCGTTGTCTGTGATTTGTGACCGTCGCGATGCGGAGCGGCGTGGGCGTGCGGTGGTCAAAAAACTCAAGAGCGAAATTGATCGGCACATGTTTGAAGTCGCCGTTCAGGCGGCGATTGGTTCGCGCGTGATTGCTCGCGAAACCGTTCCCGCATTGCGAAAGAACGTTACGGCCAAGTGCTATGGAGGCGATATCACGCGGAAACGGAAGTTGTGGGCCAAGCAGCGCGAGGGAAAGAAACGCATGAAGTCGATCGGTCAGGTTGATATTCCGCAGAAGGCCTTCATGGCGGTGCTGGATACGGGCGAAGATCGGAATCGCTGAAGCGTCTCCAAGGGGGCAGGATTCGGGTGGATTCGCGCGGAGACGAGGAATACGGATGTTTGATGTCCACCTTCTTCTCACGTCCGCTGCCTGCCTGGTGCCGTCGACTGACATTCGGCGGTTTCTTGCTGGTCGCGTGTTTGTTGGCCATCGCGGCGGTACGGGCCTGGATTTGTCAGGGACTTCTGTTCCCCGTGAGGATCTCCGAAGCGTCGATGGCACCCGCACTCCTTGGGGATCATTGGCAGGTCACCTGTCCCAACTGCCGGCAGAGTTTTGCCGCGGATGCGCAGTCGGACGCGCGACGGGAACGAATGATCTGTTCGCACTGCCGCCAGCCGTTTGATGCGACGCATTCGGCCCAGTTCATGTCCGGCGACCGCGTCCTGATCGATAAATGGTCGGCGGTTTTCCGTGATCCGGCGAGGTGGCAGGTCTGGGCGATTCGCGACGAGCGGCAAAACGATCGACTGCTGGTAAAACGCATTGTCGGATTGCCCGGTGAACAGGTCGGTTTGCAGGGCGGCGATGTATACATCAACGGTCGAATCCTGCGTAAGTCGCTCGCCGAGTTTCGGAGTCTGGCGATTTTTGTTGACGAAGAGGATTTCGAGTCGAGCGATCGGGGTGACGAGTCCGTCGTGACCGTTTGGCGTGACGATTCCGGAATCCCTGGTTGGCAGCGTCGCGGGGACGGCTGGTATTTCCAGTCGGCTGGCGATGGAAAGACCGGCGGCGAAGAGCGTGGCTGGCTACGCTATCATTCAACCGACACGACGGCTCCGGCGATTGTTCGCGATGACTACGCCTACAACCAGTCCATGTCCCGC
Source organism: uncultured Pirellulaceae bacterium (assembly GCA_964522605.1). Lineage (GTDB taxonomy): Bacteria > Planctomycetota > Planctomycetia > Pirellulales > Pirellulaceae > CAVZLD01. The sequence goes on along the minus strand of CAZFWV010000057.1, from coordinate 22,800 downwards.
CGATTGAACGACGTCGACGATCTGTTGCTGGAGTGTGACTTGTCGGTCACGGCCTCGGCCATTTTATGCCTCCGGGCGGAGACGCCGACGGGAGCATGGATCCTGACATGGGCGGTCGACCCGCCTTCGCTGGAATTGCACCGTGATGACACGTTGATCGAACGAAAAAAGCCGCCCCTCGCGGCGCCCAAAGGTCGATGTCAGGTGACATTTGGCTACTGGGACCGGCAGGTGCATATGGGAGTCGACGGTCAGCCGTGGCTCATTGCCCCTGTTCTCGGTGAGGCGGAGGATCGGCGCTCTCGGGGCACCGCGACAAGCCTGTCGATTGGAGCATCGGCGGGGGAGCTGGTTCTTCGACGACTTCGACTCCTGCGCGACGTGTACTACGAACGACCTCGGGGGCCTCGCGCCTGCCCGTTGCCGATCAAGCTGGCAGCGGATCAGTATTTCTTGCTGGGCGATAACAGTCCCTGTTCCATCGACAGTCGATATCGGGCGGTCGGGCCCGTGGTCCGCCAGAGCCTTGTGGGGCGGGTCCGCCGCTGGTAGACGGGGCGAACGCGGTCCGCGCTCCTTGCCTCGCTTCCCTTTCCCGTATGTAGCCGAAGTCGTGAGACTTCGGAGGCTCTGAGGTGCGATCCGAATTCTTCCGAATTCGGCTACGACGTCGTCCAATGCAAGCAAGCTGAACAGGTGCTGAGAATTCGGAGTTGTCTTGCCGGGCCAAGCCACCATCCCAGGCGTTGAATTCTCAAGACTTGAGCTACGCGCGACTGCTTCACGCGGGTTTGCCGGTGCGGAGCGCTCCATGTGATGGTTTGGGTAAGCCGACGAACTGACGACGCACGCTGTGCGTAAAAAATGCCACATTGGGGGGGCATTTTGGCGCGGCGAGGGCGGGAACCAAAGTATCGCCGCCGCGGCTTTTTCGCTATATTCCCTCACTGTTAGCAGTACAGCGCTGCCGCAGATCAATCTCGCACTTTCCCTCCGGGACAGATTCAAGATGGCCAAATCCGCGCACGCCAAATCCTCGGCGTCGTCCAATCGAACGAAGGGCAGCACCGAGGGGCCGACCGACACGATTACTTCCTGGCGCGAGGCCGTGGAATCGATCGTGATTGCGATCGTGCTGGCATTCTTGTTCCGTGCCTTTCTGGCCGAGGCCTTCGTAATTCCGACGGGGTCGATGGCGCCGACGCTGCAGGGACGTCACCGGGACATCAAATGCGACGAGTGCGGCTACCGGTATCGAGTCGGCGACAGTGAAGATGAGGAGGCTCGGGAGGGTCACGTGCTAACGACGACCTGTCCCATCTGCTTCCACCGAGAGCCGATGAATCCGCTAGACGCCGGGCATATCTCGCATACGGGCGACCGAATCCTGGTGAACAAGTTCGCCTACGAGGATCCTTTTGGCGAGCCGAAGCGGTGGGATGTGATCGTCTTTAAGTTTCCAGGGAATGCGAAGCAGAACTACATCAAGCGATTGGTGGGACTGCCCAATGAGACGATCTGGATTCGGCACGGCGACATCTTCGTCCAGCCGCCTGGCACGCAGGAGGCAGCCATTGCCCGGAAGCCTCCGGACAAACTGCGGCATATGCTGCAGCTGGTTCACGACACGCAGTATACGTCGCCGAAGTTGGGCCAAGTTGGTTGGCCGTTATCCTGGCAGCCCCTGGAAGGGGCGGCGGGATGGACGGCGTCGGCGGATGGGAAAACCTACCGCTGCGAAGCCCAGGACACGCCCGCATCGCTGCGCTACCACCAGTATCTGTTGGATGTTGAGACCCGGGAATCGATTGAAGTCTCCGCCCGGGACGGCGTTACGCTTCCGGCGACCGTGAAGCCGCAGCCGATTCTGATCACGGACTTCTACGCCTACAACGCAGACACCCGCTCCCGCTCGACCAATAGTCCTGGCTTGGATTATCCGACCGCGATGGGACTGAATTGGGTCGGTGATTTAGCCCTCGAGTGCGAACTGGAAGTGCTTAGCGATTCGGGGGAGCTCGAGCTGGATTTGGTCGAAGCCGGTCGTCACCATCGGTGTCGTCTGGACTTGGCCACCGGCACGGCAACCCTGTCGATCGATGATGGCCAGATGAAATTTCTCCAGGATAATCAACAGGAAGCCGACGGGGTATCGGAGGTGACGGCAGCGACGCCGATCCGCGGAAAGGGTTCGTATTCGCTTCGTTTCACCAACATTGACGACCAGCTCTTGCTGTGGGTCAATGGGACCGTCTGCAACTTCGATCATGTGACGACCTATCAGGCGCCGGACATTGAGCGGCCGGCGACCAGTGCGACGGATCCCGGCGATCTGGCTCCGGTCGGACTGACGGCGCGCGCTGCAGAGTTGCGAGTCAATCGGTTGCGCGTGCTGCGTGACATTTATTACATTGCCACGAAATCGGAGTGGAGTCCGACGGATTACCAGGTTGCGGATCCGCGAATCATCTGTCAGGTCCTGAAGGATCCCCGAACGTGGTCAGCTGCGAGAAACAACCTGTTTGACCTTCGCCAGGAGGCGGACTTTCCGCTGCAGGAGGATCAGTTCTTTCCGTTGGGTGACAATAGCCCTTACAGTCGGGATGGTCGGTTGTGGGGACGAGATGTCCGCTTCGTGGACGGCCACAACGAGGCCGGCGCGCCGATTCATCACGTGGATCGCGAGCTGTTGATCGGCAAGGCCGTCCTGATTTATTGGCCTCACCCGTGGTGTGTCCGCATCCCGGTGATCAATCGGATGATCTGGGCTTTTCCGAACTTTCAGCGGATGGGATTAATCCACTGAGGACATCGATTCCGGCCCTCAATGGCCTTTGTCATGGAGGACACAGTCTTGGCAGTGCTGAATGTGACCGGGCTGGTCAAGAGCTACGGCCGACGCCGAGTCGTGGATGGCGTTTCCTTTGAGGTCCATCAGGGCGAAATTGTCGGATTGCTGGGGCCCAACGGCGCAGGGAAAACGACTTCCTTCCGGATGACCTGCGGCATGATTGAACCGGATGCCGGTCAGGTTGAGCTCAATGGGATCGACGCAACTCACTGGCCCATGTTCCGTCGAGCGCGGGAAGGTGGAATGGGCTACTTGGCGCAGGAATCCAGTGTCTTCCGCAAATTGAGCGTCCAGAACAACCTGTTGGGCATGATGGAGATGCTCGGGATCGATCGCAAGACGCGTAAGGCACGCTGCCGGGAACTGCTGGAACAGTTCAATATCTGGCATTTGCGGCGTTCGCGCGCTGCGTCGTTGTCGGGAGGTGAGCGGCGTCGATTGGAGATCGCCCGATGCCTGGTTTCCGATCCTCGGATCATCCTGCTGGACGAACCGTTCACGGGAATTGATCCGGTGACGATCGATGGAATCCAGACGATCATTCGCGGATTGAGTGATACCGGGATCTCGATCTTGATTACCGATCACCAGGTGCGTGAAACCTTGGAAATCACCGATCGCAGCTACGTGATTCGCAGCGGACGCGTTCTGTGTCATGGTAGTCCGGAGGAAGTCATTAGCCATCCGGAAGCCCGAAAGCATTACTTCGGAGAAGGGATCAATCTTGCGTCAGCTTCCGGGGGACCGCATCTGCGTGACCTGCCCGCCGAGGCGCGGCGGCGAACGACGGCGAATGACCTGTGAGCCTTCATCCTCGTCGACTCCAAGTGGTGTGATGATGATCATGCCTCTAATTGCTCGAGGTGCCTGGCCCGATGCGGTCGATCGCGGAGCGGTGCTCCTGTTTCTGGCGCTGATTGTCCTGATGCCGCTCGTCGGTTACTGGCTTACCATTCTTGATGTTCGGCGCTGGATGCGCGCCTTGCGCGGAGTCTTGGTTCGCGTAACGCAGCCTTCCGCACCGCTGCCAGACTGGGTCGACCGGGAAACGCCGCCCTGCCTGCGCGCTTTGGGACTGTCGCTTCCGTGTGACGAGCAGGATGTCAAGGAGGCTTATCGCCGGCGTGCCGAAGCACTGCATCCTGACCGCGGGGGGGATATCCGCCGCTTCATCTTGCTGCAGCAACAGTTGGAACAGTCGCTCTATTTTCTGCGACAGCGGAATCGTGGCTGAGCATCCGCGCGGCGTCTGGCTGTCCTGTCCGTGTGGCGAACCGTCTTCAATCTCTCGGTCGCGCTTCGAATTTGTAACATCTTGTTCCAGCGCGGGTTGCTTGACGAACGGACTAATCGGATTACACTGAAGGTCACGAAGAGCGAAATTGGGTCGCCTAGGGCGACTCGTTCTGCTCCGTAATCGTTGCGAACGTGCGCGATTTTCCAAGTTGAGGAAACGCTAGTGACTCCGACCACAACGCGAAGTATTCCGAAGGTGCTAGGTAGTGCTTTACGCGCAGTCCGCGCAAGCGGGTGTGCGTCGAGGATCACCTAGCACTTTTTGTTTGGGCGTACGGACGGGAATGAGGCCGTGATGGAAAGGGCGCGAAGGCGCCGTCCAGTTGAGCAGTCAAGGAGGCGAGGCTCCCGTGGGTCAGGCGTTGCAACGATTCCGGCTACTTTGAGTTACTGAACAACGGAGACTAGTCTAATGACCCGGACCTTATGCGTCGCGACGCTACTCGGTGTCGCGGTCCTGTGCGCCAATGAGGCGCTGCGCGGGGCCACGATTCTTCCCGGGATTGGAGGGACCGTATTCCAGGATTCGGACTCCAGCGGGGCACCATCGCCCGGGGAGGGAATCTCCGGAGCCATCATGCAACTCTATCTCGATGATGGAGACGGGCTCTTCGCACCCGGCGCGGGCGACGTTCAAATCGGTCCGGATGCTCTGACGGGCGCCGATGGCAGTTATGCCTTCGAAAGTCTTGATCCAGCCGCCTCCTATTTTGTTCAACGTCCTGCCCAACCTCTGCTCGGTGTCATGCAGCCGGCCCAAGTCAGCACGCTGCTTCAGCCTGGATTGCCGAAGTTGATGATCGATACGTTTACCAACGCGCAACTCGTCACGGCCGATCCCCTGACGACGATTGCGACTTCCACCATCAGCGATCCGGCCTCGCAGGTTTTGGGGACGGAACGCGATATTCACGTCACTCTCATGTCAGGAGTGGGTGAAGTTGAGGCTCGGTCAAATGCCTGGGGCGTGGAAGTGCTGCAATATGACACGAGTGCCGGTGTGGTTGGTCGTGGCGTCGTGACCTGGGATGGCATCGATCTGTCGGCAAGTTTGACTCCGTCGCTCGGGTTGGGTGACGTGGATCTGACCGACGGGGGAGAAAGTACCGGTTTCATCATGAAACTCGGAATCGATGCCACGGGCGCCAGTGACAAACTGAAGATGCGGATCTTTACCGATAGTGCGACGGAGTACGCCGAAGCCATGATGTCTTGGCCGGTGACCGACGGTTCAGCGAGTTCATTCGCCTATCTGCCGTTTTCTGAATTCAGCGGTGCGGCAACGCTCGATCGGGTCAACGCGATCCAATTGTGGTTAGGCGAAGGCGCGAAATCGGTCGACGCACAGATCGACTACATCGGAACCTTGGGGCCGGTTGTCCAAGATTTCGCCGTCGTCCCGGAACCGGCAGGTGTGGCATTGGTTTTGTTCGGTCTACTGGGAATTGCCTGGGGACTGCGCAGCCGTCAGTAAGGACTTGTTTCGTGAGCGTCTGGAGCGCGATAGAGCTCAGGCCCAGCAACTTGATCTGGTTGTGGTTCCGAGTCAGTTGAGCGCCGCCCGTCGTAGAGAAACCACGGATTTCACGGAGGAAACGGAGGCACACGGATCGATCGGTGCTCATCCGTCCCCTCCGTTTGATCCGCGGTTCCTACTTTTCGGGTCGGTTCACCCTGATCTCGTTTCGGCGGGGAGATGACCCCGATCAACTCGCGAAGCTCGACGCGAGCAGTTCCCGCTTGGAAGGTTGCAGCAGGAGCTCTCCGTAATTCAGTTCCGTGGCATGCTGGCCAGCACCCAAGGCCACAAAGAACGTATCGACCGCCACGACTTCGCCGATCCCACCGCCGACCGTGAGTTTTCCATTCCGGAAGCCCGCCGGTTGGGTTTGCCGGACGAAATAGTCTCCGGCAACCAGATCATCGAACAGATAGGCTCCATTGCTGTCGGTGAGCGTCTGGGCCTGCTGCACCCCATTCTCGGAGAGAACAATCTCGACTCCCGCGATGGGAGGTTCGCCTGGTTCTCGAATGCCGTTGTCGTTCCGGTCGAGGTAGACGAAACCGGAGATGCTGGCGAGCAGACTATCGATGATCGTGGTTTCGGTATCGGTGTTGTTACTCGGATTGATCTCGGTCACGTTTCCGGGGGGCACTACCGTGGCGGTGTTGACAACCGTGCCGCTTGAAACGTCCGCGACCGTTCCGGTCACGGTGTACGTCACTCGACTGCCGACTGCCAGATCCACCGTGTCGTTGATGTTGCCCGTGCCACTCGCGGTGTTTCCCGAAGCGCCCGCCGTGGCTTGACTGGTGTAGGAAACGTTGTTCAGAGTCCCGGGAAAAACGTCCGTGACCTGAGCGTTCTCGACCGGATTGGGGCCATCGTTGCGGACCACAATCGTATAGGTCAATGGCTGGCTTGGTCCCACGCTCGTGCGGTCGGCGGTTTTGGTGATCACCAGGTCGACACCCGGGACGAGTTCGTCAGTGTGAGTTGCCGTGTTGTTCGCCGGATTGCGGTCGGTCACGTTGGCCGGTGGCGTGATCGTGGCCTGGTTGGTTACGTCTTGCGTGGCGTCGGTGCGGACGATGCTCGTGACGCTGTAGGTCACCGAGGCGCCGACCGGCAGACTGAGCGTGTCGTTGATGTTCCCTGTACCATTGGCCGTATTTCCGGTGGCGCCTCCCTGAACAGAGCTGGTGTAGCTGACGTTCGTTAACTCCGCCGGGAAGACGTCAACCAATTGAGCACCCACGACGTGACTCGGTCCTGTGTTGCTCACGGTGATCGTGTAGCTCAGGGGCTGCGATGGAATGGCCGTGGTCTGGGAGTTCGACTTGGTCACCACCAGATCGACCTCGGGGGTCAATGTGTCGGTGTCCGTCGAGGAATTGTTGCCGGGGACTGGATCGGTGACTCCGACGGGTGTGGCAATCGTCGCGGTGTTCTGGAGTTGGCCGGTTGCCCCGGGAGCGACCGTCGCCGTCACGGTGTACGTGATCGTGCTTCCGGACGCCATGTTGACGACTTCGTCCAGATTGCCACTGCCACTAGGTGTGTTGCCCGAGACGGTGCCGGTCGTCGTGCTGACATACGTGACATTACTCAATTGGACCGGAAATGTATCCTGGATGGTTGCTCCGGCGACGTCGCCCGGACCCAGGTTCTGGGCGACGATCGTGTAGGTAATCGTTTCTCCGGGCACGACCGTGGATTGGCCATTGGTTTTCGTGATGGCCAAATCCGCTTGGCTGATTACCGACGTCGTATCCGTATCCTGATTGTTATCGGGATTTCGGTCCGTCGTTCCGTCCGGTGGAACGACCGTTGCAGTGTTCGAGATGATTCCGCCGGCGCTTCCCGAGACGGTCGCGGTGACAATGTAGGTGATTTCGCTGTTGACGCCCATGACCACCGTGTCATCGATATTCCCTGTTCCCGCCGCCGTGTTTCCCGAGACGGTTCCGACGGTTGTGCTCGTATAGCTGACGTTCGTCAGCTGTACGGGAAACACATCCGTGATTCGAGCTCCCTGTGCGGTACTTGGTCCGGGGTTGGAAACGACGATCGTATAGACGAGCTGACCACCGGGCGAAACACTTTCGAGTCCGTCGTCTTTCGTAATTTGAAGGTCCAGCTCGGGCGTCAGAGTGTCCTGGTCCGTGGAAGTGTTGTTCTCGGGTGTCGGGTCTTCAGTTCCCTCGGGAAGAGTCACGGTTGCCGTGTTGGAGAGTATCCCCCGAGCGTTGGGTGCAACTGTTGCCGTGACCGTATAGGTGATACTTGCACCGGTGGCGAGGTCCACGATGTCGTTGATGTTGCCGGTGCCTGCGGGTGTGTTTCCTGAGGCAGTTCCCGATGTCGTACTCGTGTAGCTGACGTTTGTCAGTTCGGCCGGGAACACATCCTGAACAACCGCTCCCGCAACGTCCAGCGGTCCCAAATTCTGCACGACAATCGAGTAGACGACGCTTTCTCCGGGAACGACTGTTGTGACGTTGTTGGTCTTTGCGATCGACAAGTCGGTCACCGCCGGGTTGGCAAAATCCTGAACCTTGGGTCCGACAACCCCGATCACATCGATCTGACCGTCGGCTGAGGAAACTCCGTCGCCGATCAGCAGCTGAATCGCGTCGACGTCGCTTGGTGACACGGGACCCGAGAAACTGCTGAACGGCAGGAACAGAAAGGCAGAGGCCGTTCCATCGGTCACAGGGATCTCCGCCGATGCACTCGATACGTTGCTGGCGTCTCCCTGGTACAACAGGACGGTCACCTGTTCGCCGCTTCCCGATGGGTCGATTCCCAGGTTCATCGCGAAGCCGACATTCTGTCCTTGTTCCGTCAGGTCCCGGCCGCCCAGTCCCATCGAAGGGACGGGGTTGCCATCCCCGTCCGCTCCGTCCCAGGTGACGATGCTGCGACCCTGGACGCCGGATGTGGCGTCGAACTGCAGCACCGGAAGCAGTCCGAACGGATTGACGCGCAGTCGGACTTCACTCGCACCCGAGGTGAGCTCCACAAACAAGTCACGCTCGGCGCCGATTACTTCGCTTTCGTTGGGAAACGACAGCGTATTGGATTGGGCGGAGGGCGGTGGCGGAGAGGCCTCAACCGATTGGCTCGTGAGGAACTGATCCACGACGAGATTGGGAGTCCCTGGACGGATCAAAGGACTGAGTTGGTCTGGCAGCGGGATCCCGCCAACCGATTGGCTGGGCTGGTGCACGAAATATCCCTCAGCACCATCGAGATTGTCGAAGCAGTACAGACCCTGGCTGTTGGTCAGCTGCTCCTCGATGAACAGGTCGTCGCCGTTGTCTTCCGGAATGCCGTCGCCGTCGTCCAGGAACAGTCGGACCGCGGCATTCGCGATCGCCTCTCCGGTGTCGGGTTGTCCGTTTTGGTTGGGGTCGAGAAACACGGTTCCCTGAATCGCCGGTGATTCACTACAGGCGGTCAGCAGACGACGACCTTCCAACGATTCGAGCGCGAGCAAAGTACTGGACCGATTGCTGCGCGATCCGCGCCGGCGTCGGGGAAACAGCAGCGATAGCCAAGCGAATTTCCTGTTCCTGCTCTGCGACATGACCGGGTCGTCCTTCATTCGAAGCGGAGTTGGCGAAACGCTAGCGGAGGATTCCGCGGGCGATCGGAAGTTCCACGACACGTTCCGGGCGCAAGACGACTCGCGCGCGGAAACGCCAATAAGTCCTATCGGTTGGAGCGGTCCGCCTGCTTTGCACTGGAATCGCGCGTGTGAGCATTCTGTGGATGCCGCCAGATTTACCAGCGTCGGATCCCTGGCCTCGAATCGCCGCCTGCAAGCTGGTGCCGCCGGTTCCCCGAATGGAGCGTCCTCGACGGTATGGCTGTGTTTAAATGGGCAGCCTGCGCATTCAGGGGAGAGTTGCAGTCCGTGCAATGGCGGACCACCGATCCATTTTTCCGGGTCGGGCTTGGCTGCGAGACCGGGGGTTTGGTCGTATTGCGCACCGGGGCAGTCCGGATCAGAAACGCCAGTCCAGGCCGAAGCTCATGCCCTGCAACCAGTAGTCGGATTCCTTGAACTGGAATTCGGGTCGCGCTGGACCTTCCAAATCGCCCGTTTGTTGGGTCAGGTTCACGGAAGTGTCGACCATCCGCCCTGTCCGCGCGATGTTGTTGACATACAGAAAGGTGTAGCCAATCGTCAGGTTCAAAGACGGGGTGATGAAATACCCGATCGTCAGGCTCGCTTCGGGGATGACCGTGAACGGCGACTGCTCGTAGGTCCCAATATTCGATTGTTGCGTCAGCAGACCACCCACGAGTTCGGCTGGGTCACCCGACGGTGGAGCGGCGACGGTGTTTCCGCTGATCGTGACCCGTTCCCGCATCTCGCCAAACGCGATTGTGGCGAGGAAATCCAGCGTCCAGGGGCCGTCGACCGATTGTCCCATCAGCCCGATTTCGCCACCGTTATAGTCATTTTCCGCCTCAAAGTGATCTTGTTGAGTGATCTCCGTACCGAAGTTCGGGGCTTGGGCGTCGACGAACTCGAGGCGGTTATCGATCGTCAGCCACTCCTGTACCTGCAGGTAACGGTATCCGTAGACGAGGTCGATCCGGTAGTTACAGCCTGAGCGGAGCCACTGCCGCACAAAAGCTTGTGCCCCGGTGGTTTCCGTCTTCATTTCCACTTGAATGTCACCCTCCAGTTCGGCGGGAAAGCCGAGCAGCAGGGCATCTTCCTCGTCGGTGAACACGTTGAAAAATGGTCGGGCGAGAATCGGAAATTCGTCCGAGTCGGCGGCGAAGCCGACGGAATTGTCTTCCATGCCAAACAACCGGACCCCTAGGCCTGTGGTAAATCCGGGATCGATCCAGGTTCCGACGGTCAGCCGGCCGCCCGAAAGCGTATCGCCATCGATCGAGTCGCCACCAAACAGGATGGAGGTTCCGGGTTCACCCAGAATTCCCGCAGCGTCTCGGTCCGTTCCTGCAGAGGAGGTCGTCACGAGGGCGGGCAAATTGGAGTCCTTCTCCCACCACAGCAGGTATTCAATTCCGCCCCAGAGTGGCAGATAGGGGTAGCCAGGTCCACAGGCGGCCGGGCCGCACATCGCCGGCGAATCGCAAGCGATACCTGCGTCGCAATAATCCTCCGTCACGTATTGGGTGACCATCGGTTCGGTGACGTAACTGGCGAGCTGCGCAGTGGGTACGGCCGCCGCAGTTGTGGCGATCGGGGCCGGCGGACTTGCCGGGGTCCGCAGGGGATTCCGATGCGGGGTTTCCGCGGCCACGGCGGAAGCGCACACGGCGATAAGGCAGGGTCCCAGCAACAGAACGGGGAATCTTCGATCAACGCGCATGCGAGACATAGCAAGGTTTCCTTGAGTAAGGTGCCCCCCTTACCCGGCTACGTGGGTCTGGGAAAATCGGAAGCCTCCCGTACGGGTCCGGATCTTCCGGTTGTTCTAGGTTTTTCGGCTTCGACGGTCGTGCCGGTTAAGTAAAACCCAGCGCTCGGGCAAAATGTGCCGGCGCATGCCGGCTTCGCATCGTATCTGCAGTAGAAATCCACGTCGTTGCCGCAACTAGCGTGTCTCGTGTGCATGTGATTGCGTTAAGATGACTTAAGACGCGGCTTAATCTCTCTTATAGAGGCCCGGTGGAATCTGCGATGGCGGACCGCGGCAGCCGCTTTCGCGTTTTATGGATGACAATGATTACGCAGACCAGCATGAACGAATCTCTCAGCTCCCCCAATCACGCGCAGCCCGGTTGGCGTCTGACCTCCCTCTGGAAGGGGCGTGCGGGCTGGCACCTGGATCGGTGGAGTCAGTTGTTGCCCCTGATTGAGGATTACGAGCGACAGTATCGCGAGCAGTCGGACCAGCATCTGCGGAAGGAGAGCCTGGCCTTGCGCTATCGTGCGAAGGCGGGAGAGTCGTTGGCATCGTTTCTGCCCCAGGCCTTTGCCTTGGTCCGCGAGGCGGCCAACCGGACGATTGGCCTCCGCCATTTTGATGTTCAACTGCTGGGGGGAATCGCGCTGTTTCATGGGTCGGTTGCTGAGATGGATACGGGCGAGGGAAAGACGCTGACGGCGACCTTGCCCATGTATCTGCATGCTTTGCGTGGAAAAGGGGCGCACCTGGCGACCGTCAACGATTATCTGGCTGCCCGCGACGCCCAGATTCTGACGCCCGTCTACGAGCTTCTTGGTTTGACCGTGGGCGTGGTGCAGACCGATATGAGTCGCCCCCAGCGGCGCCATGCGTATGGTTGCGACATCACCTACGGCACGGCGAAGGAATTCGGTTTCGATTTCTTGCGTGATCGACTGGTCATCCGTCGGATGAAGCAGGACCGGATGGAGTTCATCGATACGCTCGGGGCGGGAAAGGTTGCACCCGGCGAACGTCCTGTTCAGCGAGAGCCTCATTTCGCTCTCGTCGACGAAGCCGACAGCATCCTGATCGACGAAGCCCGGACTCCGCTGATCATCAGTGCCATCGGCGACTCCCATGAGGAATCAATTCGTGCGACCTACGCCTGGAGCGCCGAGGTCGCACATCTGTTCGAAGACGACGAGCACTATGAGTATGACCACGAGAAGAAGAAGGTCGAACTCACGGCCGAGGGACGGCAGTTGGTTCGTTCGCTGTCCAAACCGGAGGCGATGAATGGCGTTGGACTGATCGATGCCTATGAGTTTGTCGAGCGATCGATTAAGGTGGACCGCGATTTTCATCTCAATCAGCATTACGTCGTCTCGGATAAGGGAGAGATCGTGATCGTCGATGAGTTCACCGGTCGGTTGGCCGAGGGACGAAAATGGCGAGACGGGATTCACCAGGCGATTGAGGCGAAAGAAAAATTGGAGGTGACTGTCGATACGGGACAGGCGGCGCGAATCACGGTGCAGGACCTGTTTCTGCGCTACACGCATCTGGCAGGCATGACCGGTACCGCCCTCACTTCGGCGCGCGAGTTCCGCAAAATCTACAAGTGTCTCGTCGTGCGGATTCCGACCAATCGACCGGTGCGCCGGGAGCAACTTCCGGATCTCGTCTTCAAGTCCGGAGACGAAAAATGGCGTCAGATCGTGGATGAAATCGTTGACCTCCACCAGCTAGGTCGACCGGTGCTGATCGGCACCCGGACAATTGAGAAGTCCGAGTTGTTATCGCAGATGTTGATGGACCGTGGGATTGATCATGAAGTGCTCAACGCCCGACACATCGCCCGCGAAGCCGAGATTGTTGCTCGTGCGGGACAACCGGGGCGCGTGACGGTTGCCACGAATATGGCCGGCCGGGGAACGGACATCAAACTGGGGACCGGAGTTCAAGAGTTGGGTGGGTTGCACGTGATTGTCACCGAGATCCACGACGCCGCCCGGATCGATCGCCAGCTCGCCGGACGTTGTGGGCGACAGGGAGATCCCGGAAGCTTTCGACGTTATCTGGCCGTCGATGATGACATCCTGAAGTCGGCTTTCGGACCGGCCAAGGCGCAGAAGATCTGCCAACGCCTGCAGCGCGAGACGGTCCGCGTCGAAGGGCTGGCCAATTTCTTCCGGCGCGCCCAACGCAAAGTCGAGCGAAGCCACCTGCGCGATCGCATGATTTTGCTCCATCACGAAAAACAGCGGAAGAAAATGCAGCGCGAATTGGGACAGGATCCGTATCTCGATACACCCCAGTAACCGTCCGGATCGTTCCGCGTAGGGTACCGTAGAATGAAGCAGAGCGCGTGTTCCCAGAGCGAAGAGTTGGAAGCGCGGCTCATCCCAAATCGGACGAAGACCGAGTACTCATTTTGAAGGCGGCGAAGATGCCGGCACGATCGTGATGATCGGACGGACCCGATTCGACTGGTGTTGTCCATTTGATGACAAAGAAATACACTTTAGTCACCCATCGTTACCTTGTCGAAGAGCCCGGACGACCGGCGGAAGTCGGGCGGCTTCCAGGAGATTTCGCAATTCTGGGGGGCTTCGGCCGCGTAACGATGAATAGCTTCTCACCACGGTACTGGGTGCCGTCCATCCGTATCTCTCTCCGCGATGTGGGACGATCATGAGTTCAGATTCTGGCGTAGTTGACGCTGCCACGATTGAAAAGACTAAGCAGCAGATTCGCGGCTTGGTGCGGGAGATTGCGCAGCTGTCGCGAACCGAGGTGGAGCCCGAGCAGTACTATGCGGAGGTCATGAGCCGGATTGTGACCGCCCTGGCCGCCGTTGGAGGCGCGGTTTGGACGATCACCGCCGAGCGGCAGTTGCGGCTCGACTATCAGATCAATCTGAATCGCGAGCTGCTGGACGTCCAGTCGGAAGGCAGCCGACGGCACGTCCGGTTGTTGCAGCAGGTGATTACCTCGGGTGAGGCGAAGCTGGTGCCGCCGATGTCCGGTTCAGGTGATCCTGACGCGCCGGGGAATCCCACACAAGCGCTGCTCGTCCTCGCCCCGATGAAGACCCACGATTCGGTCGAAGGGGTCCTGGAAGTCCTGCAACGTTCCGACTCTCAGCCCGGCAGTCAGCAGGGATACTTGCGGTTCCTGGTCGAGATGAGCGATCTCGTGGGGGATTGGCTCAAGTCGCGCAAATTGCGCCACTTCTCCGGCCGCCAGGAGATGTGGGCGAAGATCGACGAGTTTTCGAAGGAGGTTCACAACAGTCTCGACATTCGCGACACGGCCTACACGATTGCCAATGAAGGTCGACGGCTGATTGAGTGTGACCGCGTGAGCGTCACGGTGACGCGGGGGCACAAGCAGATTGTGGAAGCGGTTAGCGGCCAGGATACGATGGACATGCGGTCCAACGTCGTGACGCTGTTGTCCCGCCTGGCAACGCGCGTTTGCGCCACCGGGGAACCGCTCTGGTACGCCGGCGAAACGAAGGACCTTCCTCCTCAGCTAGAATCCGCGTTGGAAGATTACGTCGACGAGTCCCATACAAAAAGTCTTGCCGTCCTGCCGCTGTTCAAGAGCGATCCGTTCAAGGAGAAGAAGGATGATGAGTTGGGCGCCGAGACTCAGGCGCCGTATCAGTCACCGCATGGAGATGTAATCGGTTCGGTCATTGTTGAGCAGATCGACAGTGTCCAATCCCGGGATCTGGTGGCACCGCGCGTGGACCTGGTCTGTCAGCACAGCGCCCGCGCGCTCGGGAACGCCCTGGAGCATAACAGCCTGTTCTTGATGCCGGTATGGCGCACGATTGGCAAGTCGCGTTGGCTCGTAACGGCCCGCAACTTACCAAAGACGCTCGCCGTCTCGGGTTTGATTCTGGGGACGCTGTTGGCTCTGTTTCTCATCCGCAAAGATTTTGTTGTTGGTGCGGACGGTTCCTTGGAGCCGGTGATCCATGAATCCGTGTGGGTGAAAGAGGGCGGAGACGTCGACCAGGTCCTCGTCGACCATGGATCCGAGGTCAAGCAAGGCGATGCTCTCGTAGTCTTGAGGAACATCCAGCTTGAGCAGGAATTGCAAAAGGTGCTGGGGGATCTCGATGAGAACATGACGGCTCTCAAAACGATCGAGCAGATCCTGTCGGATCCTGCGAGCCGGTCCGCCGATCCTTCTCGGTCGCAAGCCGATTTGTTCCTACAGAAGGTCGATTTGGAAGAGAAGATTCGTGGTGCGATCAAGGAGAAGGCCATCCTCGAGGAACGCATGCGAAACCTCACTCTCGTCAGTCCAATCGACGGACGAGTGACAACCTGGGACGTCCAGAATTCGCTCCGCGACCGACCGTTGAATGTGGGCGATTCGGTGATGCAGATTGCGAATCCGGACGAGGACTGGGAGCTGGAGGTCTACATTCGCGGCGATCGAATGGGGAAATACGAACGCGCAGTCGTCGACGAAGGGACGACAAAGTTGCCGGTTAGTTTTGTGTTGAAGGGACACCCATCTCTCACATTCCAAGGGGAAGTGTCCGAGGTCCAGAACTCACCGACAACGCACGAGCAGCACGGGCACAGTTATCGTGTGAAGGTGCAAATCGACAAGCAGGAGCTGCAGGATCGGTTGAGCGTCCCCGAGCTGAACAAAGGAGCGGAAGTCAAAGCCAAGGTGCACTGTGGACGCGCATCGCTGGCGTATTGTTGGTTCTACGAACTATTGGACTGGGTGCGAATCCGTCTCTGGGGTTTGGCCTGATTGGGAGTAAACACATGCCCTCGTTTGTTCCGCTTGTTTCCCTCCTCACTCTTCTCGGTGGCCAGGCCGAAGCCACGGCAGCACCCAATGGGAACACGATCGAAGGGTGCTACCTCGTTGCCTTCCAGCTTGTTCCGGTGAGCTCACGCGAAGCGGGGATGATTGCGTCGATCGACGTGAAAGAAGGCGATGATGTCACCGAGGATCAACTCGTTGGCAAAATCGATGACACGCAGGTCGTCAAGGCGGCAGA
>CAZFWV010000057.1:0-6633 GCA_964522605.1 uncultured Pirellulaceae bacterium | reverse complement strand
CCGAGGATCAACTCGTTGGCAAAATCGATGACACGCAGGTCGTCAAGGCGGCAGATGTGGCCAAGTATCAGTACCTGTCAAAAAAACTGCAAGCGGACAACGAATTGAGCGTTAAGGCGTACGCCCTAGCGGAAGGAGTGGCCAAAGCAGAGTGGGATGCAGCTGTCTCCGCCAATGAGAAGACCCCCGGTTCCTTCAGCGTATTCGAGTTGCGTCGGCTCGAGTTGACATACCAACGATCAGGCATTCAGAAAGATGTCGAAGCGTTCACTCTGGAGGTGGCGAAGTCGGACGCCCGGGCGGCCTACGCGCAGTATCAGCAGGCTCAGGACATGGTCAAACGTCACGAACTCCGCGCGCCCCATGCGGGCCGCGTGGAGCGGGTTGAAAGGTACAAGGGAGCGTGGGTCAGTCCCGGTACGCCCGTCATTCAGTTAACCCGCATGGATCGACTTCGTGTGGAAGGACGGATTTCGCAGCGGAGGTTCCATCCGAGCGATATCGATCGCCGTCGGGCCGATGTCCAGGTGTTTTTGGCGGGAGGCGAGGACGACCGGTCCGTGACCATCTCGAATGTTGAAATCATCGCGAGCTACGTCATCGAAGAGGATGGCTCATTTCGCATCCTGGCCGAATTCGACAATCAGAAGCAGGGATCGAAATGGCTTCTAAATCCTGGTTTAAGCGCCAGGATCGTGCTGCGTTGATGCTCTTGGGGACTCCTTTCTGAATCACTCCGCCGTTCCGATTCGGTGATCGATGGTTTCGCTTTCCGACAGTCTGGTTTCTAGTGCATCACGGCGTCTGCCGCTGCGGATGCGACCGGATCTCTCGATTCGGCACCATCGCTACTTAGGAAAACCCTTTTGGGTGATCAAGGAACCGATCGGCCTGAAGTACTACCGATTTCAGGAAGAGGAATACTCGATCCTGCGAATGCTGGACGGCACCTGCAGCTTTCAGGATATCAAAGATCGATTTGAACGCGATTTCGCTCCGCAGAAGATCAGCCTGCACGATCTCCAGCATTTCATCGGTATGCTGCACCGCAGCGGCTTGCTGATTACCGATGCGGAAGGCCAGGGGCCTCAGCTGCGGAAGCGGCGCGATGAAACGAAAAGAAAAGAATTCCTCTCGAAGCTTTCCAACGTCCTGGCCATTCGATTCAAAGGGATCGACCCGGATCGAATCCTCAATTGGCTGGCTCCGTTTACGAATTGGTTCTTTACCAAGTGGGCGCTGATCTTCTTCGGGATGATCGCCTTGGCGGCGCTAATGCTGGTGGGGACCCAGTTTGATGTCTTTCGTACGCGACTGCCGGCCTTTCATGAGTTCTTTGGTCCCGAAAACTGGTTCTGGCTGGGAATGACGCTGGCCATCACCAAGATTCTGCATGAGTTCGGGCATGGCCTCTCGTGTAAGAAATTCGGCGGAGAATGCCACGAAATCGGCGTGATGATCCTGGTGTTGACGCCTTGCCTGTACTGCAACGTGTCTGACTCTTGGCTATTGCCGAACAAGTGGCATCGTGCGGCAATCGGCGCTGCCGGGATGTATGTCGAGGCGGTCCTTGCCTCCATCGCGACATTCCTTTGGTGGTTTAGCGAGCCCGGAGTCCTCTTGAATCAGATCTCTCTGAGCGTGATGTTTATCTGTTCGGTCAGTACGATTCTATTCAACGGCAATCCACTCCTGCGATTCGACGGGTATTACATTCTCGCCGATGTGATGGAGATCCCGAATCTGCGGCAGAAATCCAGCAAAATCCTTCAGCGGTTCATGTCTGAGTATTGTCTCGGAATCGAACAGCAGGAAGATCCCTTTCTGCCGCAGCGCAATCGCTGGTTTTTTGCCTCCTACACGATCGCAGCGGTGATCTACCGTTGGGTTGTCGTGTTCTCCATTTTGTTGTTCCTAAATAAAGTCCTCGAACCGTACGGGCTCAAGGTCATCGGCCAAGTTATCGCTTTTGCCGGGTTGTTCGGTCTAATTGTGCAGCCCATTTGGCAATTGGGAAAGTTCTTTCATGTACCGGGGAGAATGCATCAGGTGAAGAAGAACCGAGTGCTCGCTACCGTGGCCATCGTAGTCGCCTTGATTGCCGCGTTCTGTCTCATTCCGCTGCCCTTCAGCATCAAATGTCCGATCGAGGTCCAGCCGAAAGATGCCCGAGCCATCTACGCCCTGGTCCCCGGGACCTTGAAGGAAGTGCGAGTGCAGGCCGGTGACGCCGTGGAATCGGGAGCGGTGCTGGCCGTCATGGAGAATGAGGGTCTGCGATTGAGTGTGCAGCAGCTCGAGCAGCAAGTGGCGTTGTATACGGAGGAACTAGAGACGCTTCGGCGTCTGGTGATTACTCAAGGCGATTCCCGACTGGCGCAACGAATTCCCCGGCTCGAAGCGCTTCGAAACTCAGCCCAAGAACTGCTCCGCAAGGAACAAGATGATTTCGCGAAGCTACAGATGAAAGCTCCGCAGCAAGGTACCGTAATCCCGGCGCCGATTCGAAAGTCGCCCCCCAGCGACGAGGGACGGCTGCCCAGGTGGTCTGGTTCGTTATTGGATCCGGTCAATCGCGGAGCGTTCGTAAATCCCTCCGAGAACGATGTATTGTGCCTGATCGGCGATCCACAGCAATTCGAGGCACTCTTGTATGTCGAAGAAGCGGACAAGGATTTCATCAAGCCTGGTCAGAGCGTCCGGATCAAGTTAGATGCGTACGCCGGAGAGCTTCTCGAGGGGACCATTGAGGATTCTAACGCGATCTCGAGCGAGCCGGTGAAGTACATCTCGCCCAGCATGACCGTGCAGAGTGGCGGAAAGATCCCGGCGCAGACAACTCCGTCGGGACGCGCGGAACCGCTTAAGCCCACTTTTCAGGTTACTGTCGATTTGCCGGGAGACCCGCGCCTGTATCGCCCCGGTATGCGCGGCCGTGCCAAAGTCTCGGTCGATCCCCGTTCGCTCGGGTGGCGTCTCTTGCGATTTGCCACTCGCACATTCCGTTTTGACCTCTGACGCGTCGGATCTGGATACCAAATCTCATCCACGGTTCGAGAGAAATTTAAGGAGATAGCACGATGGCAGAAGAAAAAGCACCGGAAGTTCCCGCCGTTTCATCGCCCGAGGCGCAGCCCGCGACTCCAGCTCCCGCGCAGGTGCAGGTCGATGACAGTCACATTACAAGTTGCTACGCCAACTTCTGCCGCGTGACGGGGACGCCCGAGGAATTGATCGTCGACTTTGGACTGAATACACAACCGGTCGGTGTGCCAGAACATCCGGTGAAGATCAGCCAGCGGATCATTCTGAATCATTTCACAGCCAAGCGATTGTTGGCCGCGCTCAGTGTTTCCGTGCAGCGTCACGAGGCCGCGTTCGGTGTGCTGGAGACCGACGTTCGCAAACGGATGCAACCGTCCGCCGCGCGGGCGAATCCGACGCCGAGCTGAGCGGAAGCCGGTCGTCGCCTGGCGACTTGGGTGTCGCGGTCATTGAAGGTTACTGGTGCAAGAGCAGCCGCGGAGGAGCGCGGAAGTGCGCCGACGTGTCTGCGCTGACCGGACCCTGGAGTACCGACCCGTGTGACGGATCCGTGCGGTTCCGCGCTCCTCCGCGGCGCCTTTGCTCTCTGAAGCGAACAGCACATCCGTCGCGTCGCTCATCCGGTTGTGTGATCCAACGCAGCTCGTGTGCGGGCAATGAGTGAATTGTCCGGTTCCTGACTGCCACGCAGTTGAAAGACACTTGCGGCTAAATATCGGTCGCGCCAAGCCGGTGAGATCTGATAGTAATCCTCCAGGACGGCGGAGCTGAACTTGTAGTCATGGGAATCGTTCCCCTTCTGGAAGATCAGCCGGCGTGCCGCTTGGATCAAGTCGGTCGCGGAATGTTCTGCCTGCAAGTAAGACAGCACATGTTGGGCGGCTTGATCTCGATCACTCGTGAGTGTGTCGAAGATCTGTTCCACAGCGGTGTTCGCGTCACGGACCTCGGCCGTGGCCTCCAGTTGCTCCAGCGGAGCTTCGCGCACGTCGCCTCGTTCTTGCATCGACTGCCGGAAGAGGGGCAAGAAGGCGGCATTCTGGAGCAAGATTAGTTGTCGCGTTTGTGGACTGGCCGCGTGCCAAAAGGCAAAGTGCATCGCATTGGTCGTCGTCACGGCGTGCAGCGAAACGATTCCTCGCTGCCGCATCAGTAACTCTCCCGCCCCGGCAAACAACGCATCATAGATGGATTCAACCGCGACGCGATCCTTCAGCAGCTGAGCGACGTGGGCACTTGCCTCCGAAGGACTGCCCGACCGTAGCGTTTGGAGAAGCTCCTGAGTTGCCTGCGGACTGGGTTGGCCTGCGCACCAGCTCGCGGGGATTTGCGTCGTTCGTTCCAGGTTTTCCCGCCACGGTCGATCCGGCGGCAGATCATTCTCGGCCGGATTCGGTTCGCCCGTATGGTTCAGCAGCGCGTAGGCAAGGGATCGCAGTACCGGTTCGGCGTGCTGCCATCCGATGCATTGCAGCGTTCGCCAGCCATTGGCAACGAAGATCGCCTTGTGACCGATATTGCGATAATCTCGACTGCCGTAGCGTGCAAACACCTCGAACAGCTCCTGGGCTCCACCGTGACGAACGAGTCCTGCCACGGCCGCATCCGCCGCGGGCTCGTCCCAACGTTCCAACGCCGTTTCCAGGGCAGCTCGCGCTTGGTGACCGGCGGGAACGGCCGATTCGTCCACCGGACCCATCGTCCAATTCCCTTCCTGCACGTCGCGCTGCTGCGAACTCTTGAAGTAGTCCAGGGCCCAGAAGATGGGCAGCCAGCGATCGGAATCGGGTGACGCCAAGCTGGCCAGATGGGCGGAATTGACGACGAGGACAGCATGAAACTTGAACCCGACCGCTGGACGTGGCTCGACGTTTCGCACGCCTGCCAACAGGAGGGCTGCCAGGATCTCCTGGTAGGACGTTCCTTGCTGAATTCGGGCGGCAACGCGTTCCAGCAATTCCTCACGTGGTGTTTCTTCAAGTAGTCGAACCAAAGGTTCGATTTCGGGCCGGAGCTGCACGACTCGGGGATCAATCTGCGCCTCCTCGGCACTCACCGGTCGGAGGGTGGACAGAAAGGGTAGGTCGCCCAGACCTGCCAAGGCTCCCGTGACAAGCGTCTGACGCAGAAAATGGCGGCGATGTGTGCTGGACATCGAGGTGCTCCTTCCGATTACCTATTGTGAAAAACACAGGCGGCGCACTCTCTCGATCGAAAGGCGCATTTCATTCCCATTCTCCCAGAACCAGTTCCTTCTCGATCCGCTGCCCACCGCGCAGGATTTCGACTCGGACGGTATCGCCTGCCGCATTCTGCGCGATGAGTTCGGTGAGTTCATCCATCGTCTTGACAGGCTGATTGTTGTAGCGAGTGACGATATCGCCGGCCTGAAGATCTGCGGCAGCCGCAGCTGTGCCTTCCCGCACGGTTGAAATCCGGCACGGGTTGTCCTCACAACCAATCCCAAGAAATCCTCCGCGGCGGTAATCGACTTCGACTCCCGCCACCTGACCCTGAAATTGCTCGACGGCTTCTTTCGTGATTCGTGTTCCGTACAGCTTGATCCGCGAGAGCGATTTCAGCGAGGATACGTGGGGCAACGCAGCATCCGAGATGGGCAGATACAGAAACTCTAGAAATTGCAACTCCGGCATCTCCTGTAGCGCGGCGAGAGCGTCATCGCTGACCGTAACCGACTTGAGCTGCAGCACACGAATGTTCTCCAAGTTCTTGATTCGCTGAATCCAGGCGTCGGTCACTTGCTTCCCTTGGAGGGCGATCATCCACATCTCGGGTCCCTCGGAGGGTTGAAATTTGGTGATCCATCCGAGCCGATCCAGATCGGCCTCTTCGCCGCGCCACGATTCATCGATTCGGATCGACGAAAATGGCTGACTGAGACGGGGGCCGATCTGCACTTGAGTAATCGAAATGACGGCCCCGCGTTGCTCCAGGTAGAGTAACGCTCGCCGCTGACGGATCTCATCCAATGCCTGGACCGCGGTGGCGGCTCGACGAGCCGCCGTGGTCAATCGGCGGTCTGCGATTCTGCGAAGTGCTTCGTAGGCGGCTTGTTCCGCTTCCGCATCTTGGGTCGAGAGCGCAAGTTGTCGCAGGATATACACGCCCCGAATAATGGTTTCCAAACCCCCCTGTTCAATGGCTGCCGCGACGGGTTCGACCGCGTCACTTCCGGCCAGAATCAATCGCTCGGTTGCCGCGTGTCGTGCCGAATAGGTGTCGGATTCGAGTGCTGTGACCCACTGAGGGATTGCGGTTGCTGCGTCCAACGCGGGGGGGGACGCCTGAGCCAAGACGGCGACCGCAGTCGTGAACGTAATTCCCAATCCAGCTGCAACGCGAAGTACCAGCTCCATCAACTCGACCTGTTATTGGATGCGGGATCGGGTGAGTTGAGTCGGCTCACTCCGATCTGTTACGCTAGGACGGTTACGGCGTCACCATGCTCTCCAGCATGGAACGCTTCATTATTCTCGTTCCAGGCTTCGCGTCCAAGTCGTACCTTGGACTGGAGGCTGGAGGCTGGAGGCTGGAGGCTGGAGGCTGGAGGCTGGAGGCTGGAGACTG
>CAZFWV010000056.1:0-25719 GCA_964522605.1 uncultured Pirellulaceae bacterium | reverse complement strand
GTTCCCGGCGGTCCCGGGAACGACGCGGGGGCTGCCGGAATTTTCCGCGAGAATCTTCTGCAGTTGGTGGGCGTCCACGGATTCGACGACCATCAATTCTTCCGCCAGAGCGACCAGTGCGTCGCGTCGCTGATGGAGGATCTCGCGGACTTTTTCCAGAGCCGTATCGATGATCCTGCGCACGGCGGCGTCGATCTTCTGGGCGGTTCGTTCGCTGTGGCTGTGCGCCCGCTCCTCCGGGCCGCCGCTCAGAAAGACCGCGCGACTACTTTCCCGATAACTGATCCGCCCTAACTCGCTCATCCCATAATCCATGACCATGCTGCGCGCGATTTCTGTGGCGCGCTCGAGGTCATTCTGGGCACCGGTCGAAATGTCTTGAAAGACGATTTCTTCCGCTACGGTTCCTGCGAGCAGTACTTGGATGCGGCTTTCCAGTTCCGATTGAGTCATCAGAAATCGGTCCCCGTCGGGTCGCTGCATCGTGTATCCGAGTGCTGCCAGGCCGCGGGGAATAATCGAAACTTTGTGGACCGGATCCGTATTCGGCAGACTGCAGGCGACAAGTGCGTGTCCACTTTCGTGATAGGCCACGCGATACTTCTCCTCCTCGTTCATCACCCGCTGCTTCTTCTCCAAACCGGCCGTGACCCGTTCGACCCCCTCATTGAATTCGGCCATGCCAACGGCCGACTTGTCTTTCCGCGCGGCCAAGAGCGTCGCCTCGTTGACCAAATTCGCCAAGTCGGCACCGACGAATCCGGGACTGATGGCGGCGATTTCTTTCAGATCCACGGTCGGATCGAGCTTGACGCTCTTCACGTGGACCTTGAGGATCTCCTCGCGACCGCGCACATCCGGCCGATCGACGAGCACCTGACGGTCGAAGCGGCCCGGCCGAAGTAGGGCTTGGTCGAGCATTTCTGGTCGATTCGTGGCCGCCATGACGATCACGCCGTTGTTCGAATTGAAGCCATCCATCTCGACCAACAGCGCATTGAGCGTCTGTTCCCGTTCGTCGTGCCCGCCGACGATACTGGTGCCGCGCGATTTTCCGAGCGCGTCAAGTTCGTCGATGAAGATGATGCACGGCGCTTTCGCTTCCGCCTGTTGAAACATGTCCCGCACGCGAGCCGCCCCGACGCCGACGAACATTTCGACGAAGTCGGAACCCGACAGGCTGAAGAAAGGAACGCCCGCCTCGCCCGCGATCGCTTTGGCCAGCAGCGTTTTTCCGGTTCCCGGTGGACCGACCAACAAAACGCCTTTGGGAATCCGACCGCCGAGCTTCTGGTATTTTTCCGCGGACTTCAGGAAATCAACCACTTCGCGGACTTCTTCCACCGCCTCGTCGATTCCCGCGACGTCGTCAAAGGTAACCGCCAGATCCTCCTCGGCGCACAGTCGCCCGCGACTGCGACCGAACGCCATGGGGGAACCGGCCCCACCCAACCGGCGCAGCATCAGGAAGAAGAACAACAGAAACAGCCCGCTGATGACAAACATCGGAGCGTACGAACGCCAGACGCTCGGACCCTGCGGGAACGACCAGGAGATCCCGGTCTGCTTCAGCGCCTGGACCAGCAGCAACTCCTCCTCCGGATTGTCGCTCTTATAGGTCCGGAACGCGACGACGCGACTTTCACCCTCGGGAACGCCGACGACCAGCCGATGGACACGACCTTCAATCTGAGTCTTGCCGATCTTGAGTTCGTGCAATCCTCGGTACTGGATCTTTCGACGGCCATCGGGCGAGATCTCGATCATCGCCTGATCGCCCGGACCCTCCGCATGCTTCTCAATCAGCCGCAGCAGGTCCTTGTAGGCGATCTCATCCGTCGACGACTGCAGCACGTAGAAGACGACGAACAGCAGGGCCAAGCCAAATACGATCGTGTAAAGCAAGAAATTGTAATTCGAGCCTCGGTTTTCGTTGCCACGACGACTCGATTGGGGTTCTTCCGACATTATCTGGATCAACTCCGGTAGCTGTCAGCGCAACGGAATCTGGCTCGACCGGCCGCAGCCTGCGGATCACGTCGCTGAATTCGCATTATACCAGTTGCACAAGCGAAGGCAGGATCGAACCTGCGCAGCGATCGCTGAAGTTGCACGTAGCCGAATTCGTGAGAATTCGGGAGCTGTGCGAGTGAGTTTCCCCCCACGAAACCCCCTCCGAATTCTCACGAATCCGGCAACGTGCTGACGAAATGGGTAACTTCAAAAGCCGCGCTCGCGGGTCGTGAAGTTGTCTTGTCCCTGCAAAAGTACCATTCTAAAATGCTGCGGCAGTGTCGCCGTCCGCTTCCGGTTTGGGCGGCGTGTCCTGCTGCCTGTCTGGAAGCCTCGCGCGAGTTGCCCGGTCCGTGTGTGCGAGGCTCGCTCGGTGATCTCGGGGGTGCTCGACCCGGGACGGGGCTCGCCTCGGTTGCTTCACCGGAAGATCCCCATGAGCAAGAGGCGAGATGAGTAGCCGAGTGACGAACGTCGCGATTCTGGGATCGACCGGCAGCATTGGATGCAGCACGCTGGAAGTCATCGCGGCCTTGCCCGACCGACTGGCAACCTACGCGATTACGGCCCACTCCCGGATCGGGCAGGCGGTTCAGCAGGCGCATCGGCACCGACCACGTTGGCTCGTGGCGACGAATCCGAGTCAGGCGGAGCCGGTTTCGCAGTGGCAGTTGCCTCCCGAGACGCAGGTGCTGGTGGGCGAGGCGGCCGTGGAGCAGATTGCGCGGGACCCGGAGGTGGCGATTGTCGTGGCGGCGATCGTGGGCAGTGCCGGTTTGCGCGGAACCTGGGCGGCGATCGAAGCCGGTAAACGGGTGGCCTTGGCGAATAAAGAGACGATGGTAGTTGCCGGTCCGCTCGTGATGGGACTCGCTGCCGAGCGCGGAGCGACGATTCTTCCCGTGGACAGCGAGCATAGTGCGATTTTCCAGTTGCTTGCGGCCGGTCGGCGGGAGCAGGTCAAGCGCGTGATTTTGACGGCCAGCGGCGGACCCTTTCGACGGTATACCGCCGAACAAATGCGGCGTGTCACGGTCGCCGAAGCGCTGGAGCATCCGACCTGGGAGATGGGGCCAAAGATCACTGTCGACTCGGCGACCATGATGAATAAGGCGCTCGAAATTGTCGAAGCTCGTTGGCTGTTCGGTCTTTCCCCCGATCAGATTCAGGTCGTGATCCACCCGCAATCCATCGTGCACTCGCTGGTTGAATTCCAGGACGGCTCGGTTGTCGCTCAGTTGAGCCCGCCGGATATGAAACTTCCGATTCAGTACGCGTTGACCTATCCGGATCGTGTACCGGGAATCGCGACCCCGCTGGATTGGGGGCAGGCGTACCAGCTGGATTTTGAGCCGCCGGATCCGGAGCGGTTTCCGGCCCTTCGGCTGGGGGATGAGGTGGCGCGTCGCGGTGGGACCAGTGGAGTCGTCATGAACGCCGCCAACGAGGCGGCCGTACAGGAGTTTTTGAACGGGCGGCTCCAGTTTCACGAGATCGTGCCCGCTTCCCAAGCCATATTGGAACATCATCATTTCGACCCGAACCCCACGCTCTCGGAACTATTGCGTCTGGACCGCTGGGCTCGGCAGGAGGTTTCTCGGTGGGTGTGTGCCTAATTCCCTTGTTTGCCGTGATTTCTGGCTCCGTGCTGTGGTCCATTCTGCTGGCTGCCCTCGGCTTGGGCTTTGTCATCTTCGTGCATGAGCTGGGGCATTTCCTCGCGGCCAAGGCCTGCGGGGTCAAATGCGAGAAGTTTTACGTCGGCTTCGACGTTCCGTTGCGATTGGGCCCCCTGCAACTGCCCCGCGCTCTGTTCCGGAAACAGATCGGTGAGACGGAATACGGCATTGGCATCATCCCGCTGGGCGGTTACGTGAAAATGCTCGGACAGGATGATAATCCCGCCAATGCGGCGAAAGAGGCCGAGCGGATTCGCGTGGCGCGGGACGGTGGTTCGGGCGGTGAGAACGCCGGGGGGACCACCGGCGGAATTGATCCCCGCAGCTATCCCGCCAAAACGGTCCCCCAGCGGCTGCTGATTATCTCGGCCGGCGTGATCATGAACCTGATCTTTGCCGTGATCTTCGGGATGGTCGCCTATCGCATGGGAGTCATCTACACACCCTGTCTGGTCGGATCGACCAGTCCCGGGCTTTCTGCCTGGGAAGTCGGATTCCAGTCGGGTGACCGCATCCTTCAACTCGGACGCGATGGAATTCGGTCTCCGCATCTGCGTTTCGATAAGGATCTGATGGTCAAAGTCATGATGACGGGGGCAAACCGAGACCTGGATGTGTTGGTCGAGCCGTACACGCCGCCGGGGCAACCACCGGCCGATCCGGAATGGACCACGGTGCACCTGAGCGATCCCCAGGAGGAGCAGAACGGTCGTCCGATCATCGGGATCAGCCCGTACGGATCCACCCAAGTCGCGACCAGCGATGAGGTCCGCACCGCGCTCGCGCACCTGTCTGCCATGCAGGCCGAACCGCCGTTGGAAAACGGCGACGTGATCATCGCAGTCGATGATCAGCCGGTGGAAGACTACACGCAGTTGAGTCGTCTCCTGGCGCAAAGGGTCGATACGCCGATCGAATTGACGGTCCAGCGTTCCAGCCAGGATGGAGACGCGTCGCAGGCGGTGGAAGCTCCGTCGCAGGAGATCTCGATTCGTGTGCAGCCCCAACCCCTGCGATGGCTCGGTCTGGGGATGAAGATGGGGCCGATCATCGCCATTCAGCGCGGTTCACCGGCCGAAGCCGCAGGGCTGCAGGTTGGGGATCGGATTACTCAGGTCGCGGGGCAACCGGTCGAGCATGCCGCGGCGCTGCCCGTTCAATTGCGCAGATTGGCCGGACAGGAAGTGCCGCTCCGCGTCGTCCGTGAAGGCGTGGCGGAACCCATCACGATCACGGCCCGCCTGCGCGAGGTCCAGATGCTGCAGATCGGCATCGGGGCCGGAAATGCGATCGATGCCGAGGCGCTCGGGGTGGCTTTTCCGATTGTGAACGAGGTGGCCTCCGTCGCGCCCGGTACCCCCGCCGCATCGGCCGGGATCCGTCCGGGTGATGTGATCGAACAGGTCCAATTCATCCCTGGTTCCGAAGCCGATGCACGACTCGCTGCCAAGATGTTCCCGCGATCCGGCAACACCTGGAGACTGATGCCTGAGCCGGCCGCAAACCTCTGGACGCGGATTGCCAATTTTTTGCGGGGAACATCCAAGCCGGTCTACTTGAGTCCGCTGGATTGGGCGCAGGTGGAGCAGCGTGTGCAGTTGAGCATGCCGGAAACGACCGTGCGTGTGAGTTATCGTCGCGACGGAGAGTCCGGCGACGCGGATCTGGCGCCCTTTGCGTCCGATACGTGGAATGTGGCCGACCGAGGGTTGAAACTGACGAGTGCTGAGGAACTTCACCAAGAGTCGAACTGGAGTCGGTCGCTCCAGTTGGGACTGCGGGAAACGGTCGAATCCATGCGTCAGGTGTATTTCATTCTGCACCGACTCGTGACCGGGCAGATGTCGGTGACCAACCTGGGTGGCCCTGCCTCCATCGCCACGATGGCAGGGATGGAGGCCCATGCGGGGATCCCCCGGTTGTTGATCTTCCTGACCCTCTTGAGCGCGAATCTGGCCGTGATCAACTTCCTGCCGATTCCAGTGCTCGACGGGGGACACGCCATGTTCTTGCTCTACGAAGGGATCTTCCGACGGCCGGTGAACGAGCGCGTAGCGTTCGGATTGACGATGGCCGGGCTCTGCCTGATCCTCGGTCTGATGCTCTTCGTCATCGGTCTCGACGTCTGGCGACTGAGCGGAATGGCCGGGTAGTCGCTTCCGGTCAGAAGGATTCCGAGCCAAGGGGTGACTCAAGAACAACCTCGGCATTTGGGTGCCTGGGGTCGAGACGCGAGGAACGAGTGTCGAGCCCCCAGCCGCGTGAACTGGGGGCTCGCTGCGCTCGACCCCAGCCGCCCTCATTGAAAAACGACGAAGTTGTGCTGGAGTCATCCCTAAGCTCGCTCGACTCGTGCGTGGCACCGCGGTGATCCCGCCCGCTCCGTTGCTTCTCTCCGATCGAATCGAACGCGCAAGCATTGCTGTCATATCAACCTGCGGGTTCGTCGACCTTGCCTGCCTGTTCCAAAGCAGGTACGATCGCCCCCTCACGGAGGCGGTGGACTGGGGCGC
Organism: uncultured Pirellulaceae bacterium; assembly: GCA_964522605.1. Classification (GTDB taxonomy): domain Bacteria; phylum Planctomycetota; class Planctomycetia; order Pirellulales; family Pirellulaceae; genus CAVZLD01. Next base: position 19,514 of record CAZFWV010000056.1, on the reverse strand, counting down.
GGATTGGCTCGTTCGATCCGCCCTTTTCGGCGTCAATCAATCGCTGCGTCAGCAACGGATGAGGTCAGGAGCGATGGAAGGATCGACGTTAAAGGATTTGGCGGCGCTCGTTCAGGGGCGATTGCAGGGCGATCCCGACTTGCCGATCTGCGGGGCCGCGCCGTTGGAGCACGCGGAACCCGATCAGATCGCGTTTCTCGACGACCTGCGGCTCAAAACGCGAGTCGGCGGATCTGCAGCCGGTGCCGTGCTCGCACCGCTTGATTGTGAGGATCTGGGACGTCCCATGATTCGAGTGGCGCAGGTGCGGCCGGCCTTCGCGGCGATTGTGCGTCATTTCCGACCTCCGCTTGAATTCGCCCGAATCGGCGTCAGCCCACTGGCCTCGATCCATCCCACTGCCCAATTGGCGGAGGATGTTGACGTGCACCCGTTCGCCGTGATCGGACCGAACGTTCGGATCGGGCGCGGTGCGACGATCCATGCCCATGCGTGTGTCATGTCCGGCTGTCAGATTGACGACGAGGTCACGATTTACCCACAAGTCGTACTCTACGAGAACACGGTTGTCGGTGCGCGATGCGTCATTCATGCCGCGGCGATCATCGGAGCGTTTGGTTTCGGCTATGACACGGTGGGTGGTCAACATCAGCGCGGCGATCAGCTGGGGTATGTCCGCATCGGCTGTGACGTCGAGATTGGGGCCGGCGCGACGATCGACCGCGGAACCTATGGACCGACGGTCATCGGAGATGGAACCAAGATCGACAATCAGGTGATGATTGCCCACAACTGTCGCATCGGGCGCCACAATCTCATCTGTTCGCAGGTCGGAATCGCTGGCAGCAGTATGACGGGAGATTACGTAGTGATGGCGGGACAGGTGGGAGTTCCCGACCATGTCCGCATCGGTCACCGCGCCGTACTCGGCGCCAAAGCAGGGATTCTCCGTGATGTTCCGGACGACACCACGGTTCTGGGAATTCCAGCGACTCCCGAGCGAGAACAGATGGCGCGTCAGGCGGCCTTCGCACGCTTGCCGGAGATGCGCCGGCAGCTTCGCGACTTACAGCGGCAGGTCGAACAACTCAAGCAGCAGCTGACTGAGTCGGCTCGGTCTCGAACTCCGACGGAGGCGGCTTGAGTGCCAGCAATCCACTAACCGTGCCCAACACGCGCGACGTCGCATTCCGTCGCCCGCGACTGCGTTCGCTCGAACCTGAGGGACAAGCTTGTTGCGAGAGGTTCCGCGGATGAATGTGCGAGACGATTCTGCCGCTCCCGAGGACCGCATTGGACTCGTGGCGGGCTGGGGGCGGTATCCGCTCGTCGTTGCCCAAGCCCTGCGACAGCAGGGTAAGCGCGTCTATTGTTTGGGCGTGAAAGACCATGCGGACCCTGCGCTGCAGCAGGTGTGCCACGATTTTCAGACGATTGGGGTCGCTCGCCTGGGCGCGGCCGTGCGCTATTTCCGCCGCCGTCGAGTCCATTGCGCGACGATGGCCGGAAAGATCCACAAAGTTCTCCTGTTTCAAAAGTTCTACTGGCTCAAGCATTTCCCCGACTGGGAATTCGTGCGCGTCTTCTATCCCCATTTCATCACGAAGACCCGCGATCGGAAGGACGACACGATGCTCGGTACGATTGTCGACGCATTCGCCAAGCGGGGGATCCGCTTCGCTCCCGCGACCGACTTTGCCCCGGAACTTCTCGTCAAACGTGGACAGCTGAGTGGAGGCCGTCTCCGCAGTGGCCAAGAGAAAGATATTGCGTTCGGTTGGCAATTGGCCGCCGAAATGGGAAGACTGGACGTGGGACAGAGTGTCGCGGTCAAAGGACGTGCCGTGCTGGCGGTCGAAGCAGTCGAAGGGACCGATGAGTGCATTCGTCGCGCCGGGCGACTCTGTCCGGCCGGTGGCTTCACGGTGGTCAAGATTGCTAAACCACAACAAGATATGCGGTTCGATGTTCCTACCGTCGGATTGGGAACGCTCCAGACCATGGTCGAAGCGGGGGCCCGTGTTTTGGCAATTGAGGCCGGTCGCACGATCCTGATTGATGAGCCCGAGTTTATTCGCTTTGCCCAACGGCATGGGATCGCCGTGATCGCCCTTCAAACGGCGGCCGTCTCGGGGCCGTCGGAAGCGGCGTAGTGCGGGAGCCGCCGCCCCGCTTGGTCATTTCTTCGGCGCGTTTCGGGCGCCGCTGCCTTTCGCGCTCTTCGTCGGCCGACTCGTCGCCAGTCGAGTCGCGGGTTGGTTGTCCACGACGCATTGACTGTCCCCGTGTTCCTGCAAACATGCGTTTAACCCGCAGCCGTCAGGCGAGGTTCGTTTCTGGATCCCCTAGTCGGTGGCCATCACCTCCGGAAACGTGCGGCTCGATGCGCGCGGCGTGAGCCTGCGGTTCAACGCACCTCGCCTGACGGCTGCGGGTTAAACGATTCGCCACGGAGAGGGTCCACCGAGCCAGCAAGTCGGGAATTGCACGACCTCGGAGCGAGAGTGAATCCTGTTCGCAACCTCTGGTAGAATGAGTGCTTATAAACTGCACGTCGAATAAGGTGTCGATGAATGAGGTGTCGATCGACACGTCCGCCGAGGAGGTTTCCGTGAACATTTCGGTTCGCCCAATTTTGCTGTCTACGATCCTGGCGTACGTGCTGATCGAAGCCGCGGTGGGCTGGGCCCAGCGCGAACAACCGCTGCTCACCACGCCAAAACCCACGCACTACCGCGGACGTGAGATCGCGCAGACGATGCATTATCTGGGTGCTCCCTGGCTGACTCGGGAGTCTCGGCAACGGGAAGAAGACTGCGAAACGATGCTGCGGGAACTCCGCCTGCAGCCCGGCATGTTGGTCTGTGATATGGGATGCGGGAATGGTTTTTACACGCTGCGCATGGCGGAAGCCGTTAATCCTGCCGGACGCGTTCTGGCGGTGGATATCCAATCCGAAATGCTGCGGCTCATGGAGGCGCGGGCGGCCGAAGACTCGCTGCAAAATATCAAGTCGATTCTGGGTACCGAGGTCGATCCGAAACTGCCTGCAGGCGTCGTCGATCTGATTCTGTGTGTCGACGTTTATCATGAGTTTTCCTATCCCGAAGCCATGCTCACCCAGATGCGCCGAGCACTGAAACCGGAAGGCCAACTGGTCCTGGTCGAGTTTCGCGCCGAAGATCCTGAAGTCCCCATTAAGCCGCTGCACAAGATGAGCAAGGAACAGATTCTGAAGGAACTGGTGCCCAACGGCTTTCGCTTGGTGCGCGAGTTCGACAACCTGCCTTGGCAGCACATGATGTTCTTCCAGCCGGATGAAATCGCCCCCGGCAACGCTGCCGAGTGAGCGTCGAGAATTGTCTGACTGCTGCTCGGCGATCTCTGCTGTTCAGTCTGCTGAACGTCAAATCCTGGCTGCGCTAAGGCGCTGAAACACGTCCTCACCTCAACTGTTTGGTTGGGCGGTCTGGTAAAACAGGGGGGCGAGGAGGCGTGTGCAGAAATTGATTGCAAAGCGTGTATTGTCGATTAGAATGCGATCAGTAGAGTAGGCGATGAATATCGCTTCCAAAGGTTAGGTGGACTAGTGACTCGGAATTAGTTACCGCTTGCGGTAACACACACTCTGAAAGCGCGACGTTGACGACGAAGTGCGTCAGCTGCCAGCGGAGTCTGTAATGGCGGAACCGGTTCAAGGGATCTCAGCGAGCGCTCTGCCGCTCCATCAAAGGTTCCTCCAGGGGGAATGGATTCTCGGCTGCAATCCCGCGGTTCGACGGGTTGCCCGCCACGCCGAGCGTGCTGCCGAAGTCGGCTGCACGGTCTTGATTTCAGGGGAGACGGGCACAGGCAAAGAAGTCTGGGCCAAGTTGGTCCATCAAATGGGACGCCGCAAGTTGCGTCCATTCGTCCCCGTTAACTGTGCGGCGTTGACGCCCACGCTGGCGGAGAGTCAGTTGTTTGGGCATGAGAAGGGCGCGTTTACCGGTGCCCTCGGGGCTTCTTTGGGCGTCTTTCGCGCCGCCCAGGGAGGGATTGTCTTCCTGGATGAAGTCGGCGAAATGCCGCTCGAATTGCAGCCCAAGCTGCTCCGTGTTCTGCAGGAATCCGAAGTCACTCCGGTCGGTGCCGCAACGCCGGTTCCCGTCGATGTGCAGATCATCGCGGCGACGAATCGGGACCTGGAGTCGGAAGTCCGTCGCGGTAGTTTTCGCGAGGATCTCTTCTTCCGATTGAACATGGTCGAATTGAAGGTTCCGCCGCTGCGAGATTGTGTGGAAGATATCCCCGCCTACATCCAATTTTTCTCGCACCGATTTGCCGATCGCTATCAGCGCTCTGTCTGGGAACCGGATGGTGAAGCGCTTCAGCAGTTCTGCACCTACACGTGGCCGGGCAACATTCGCCAGCTCTCGCACGTCATCGAGCAATCCTACGTGTTGGATTGTGCCCCCGCCTTGCCCAATCAGATTCGCTCGCCCCTCACCCAGGATCGACTGCCTTATTTCGATCTCAGCCGGCTCCGTGCGGCCGCGGTTCGACAGGCTTTGCGGGCGACAGAGGGGCACAAGGGACGCGCGGCCAAATTGTTGGGTGTCCACGCGAACACGCTGACCCGCATGCTCGCAGAACTTCAATCGGAAGATCAAGACGCCCTGGTCCGTCAGGATTGACGGCCCGTTCTGAGACGCGCGCGAATCGTTTCGATTACAGCTTGCAGCGAAGGCGTCGTTTTTCTTCGAAAAAGTGACCGGCATGATCTTTGCTTAAAGATCCACGGGGAAACAGGACTGTGGCTTTTGGCAAAGGACATGGGCGGTGGATCTGCAAATTGGGTTGATGGCGTTCGGTTCGGCAATTGCGTTCGTCTCGGTGCTCTGTGCACTGCGCCCCTTGCCGTTGTCCCACCGATTGCGGATCTAACCATGGGGAGAAGCGCCCGCCGGTTCGGTCGTTGTCAACGCCGAACCGACGGGGCACGGAAGTCGCGGGATGCGTCGGGGCGTTTAGGAGCAGCCCATGCTGTTTCCGCAATTGTGGCACAGATAACAATTGCCGTTGCGGACGGTGATGGCCCCACAGTTGTCGCAACTGGGCGCGTCACTTTGGAAGCGGGCAAACTGATCGTTGCGCCCCTGGAGGGTTTCGGCGCTTTCCGGATCCGGCAACAGCAGTTCGGTCCGCTCGTTCGTTTCGGGTTTGGTAGCCGCGCTGCTCGCTTGGCCGTTTGCTCCCTTCGCGTGTCCGTTGGTTTCCCGCGGCCGACTTGTCGAAGTGGACTTGGAAATGCTGGCGGACAGGCCTTGGGAAGCTTCCCGATAACCCGGCAGGAACTTGAGTCCGAGCCAGCGGAAGATGTAATCCACCAGACTCTTCGCGATCCGGATTTCGGGGTTTGTCGTGTACCCCATCGGTTCGAATCGAGAATGGGAGAACTTGTTGACCAGGACTTCCAGCGGGACGCCATACTGCAGGCTCATCGAGACCGCGGTACCGAAGCTGTCCATCAGGCCGCCAATCGTGCTGCCCTCCTTCGCCATCGTGATGAACAATTCGCCGGGGCGACCGTCATCATAGAGTCCCACGGTGACATAGCCTTCGTGGCCGTTCACGTTGAACTTGTGGGTTACGGACTGACGCGTGTCGGGCAGCCGTTCCCGCCGAGGTCGTGGGGTGTCCTTTTCGCTGCTCTTGCCCTCGGCGGACGTGGAGAGCGGTTGGCTCTGCTTCGAGCCATCTCGATAGATGGCCAGTGCCTTCAGGCCCAGCTTCCAACCCCAACGATAGGCTTCGGCAATATCATCGACGGTCGAATCCGCCGGCATATTGACCGTCTTCGAGATTGCTCCCGACAGGAACGGCTGCGCGGCCGCCATCATGCGGACATGGGCCCGCCAGGGGATGCTCCGTACGCCGTTGGCCGGCTTAAACGCACAGTCGAACACGCTCAGATGCTCGTCCTTCAACTCGGGAGCTCCCTCGACCGTGTCATTCTGATCGATGTACTCGCAGATCGCATAGGTTTGTTCGGCACTGTAACCGAGCGTTTGCAGCGCTAGAGACACCGTGCGATTGACGATTTTGAGCATGCCGCCACCGGCCAGTTGCTTGTACTTGACCAAGGCAATGTCCGGTTCGATGCCTGTCGTGTCACAATCCATCAGGAAGCTGATCGTGCCGGTCGGGGCCAGGACGGTGGCTTGCGCGTTGCGGAAACCGTTTCGACGGCCCTGTTGCAGGACTTGCGTCCACAGCTCTCGCGCCGCCTGGATCAGGTCCGCCGGACCTGCCGGGTCGATTTTCTCCACGGCATCCCGATGCATCTGCATCACCCGGAGAAACGAATCGCGGTTCTTGCGGTAGCCATCGAAGGGGCCAACCGCAGTCGATAGTTCGCTGCTCGTTAAATTGGCCGCTCCGTGCAGCAATGCCGTAACCGCTCCACAGAGCCCTCGTGCGGCATCCGAATCGTACGCCAACCCACTGGACATGATCAGGCTGCCGAGGTTGGAGTAGCCCAGACCAAGCGGTCGGAACAAATGGCTGTTCTCGGCGATTCGATCGGTCGGATAGCTCGCGTGATCGACGAGGATCTCTTGCGCGATGAAGAACAGCCGGCAAGCCGCGGTGAATCGTGGATGATCGAAGGTGCCATCTTCCCGGCGGAACTTCATCAGATTGATACTCGCCAAGTTGCAGGCGGTGTCATCCAAGAACATGTATTCCGAGCAGGGATTGCTGGCATTAATTCGTCCGGATTGGGGGCACGTGTGCCACCGATTGATCGTGGTGTCGTATTGCAGGCCAGGATCCCCGCAATGCCACGCGCATTCGGCCATTCGATGCAGCAGCTCGTGGGCCGGATAACTCGGACCCGAGACGGACGGATCGGTGATCCAATGCGTGTTCCAGGTCAGTTCTTGCTCGGCAGCCTGCATGAACTCGTCGGTTACGCGAACCGACAAATTCGCGTTCTGGAAGAGAATCGACGAATACGCTTCTCCATTGAAGTTCGCCTCGTAGCCTCCCTTTTCAATCAGGCAGTGGGCCTTCTGTTCCTCTTTGTGCTTGCATTCAATGAATTCCAGAATGTCTGGATGCCAAACCTTCAGGGACTGCATCTTGGCTGCACGCCGCGTCTTGCCACCCGATTTCACGACCGCCGCAATCTGGTCGTAGACCCGCATGAACGAGAGGGGGCCCGAGGGGCGTCCGCCGCCCGAGAGCTTCTCGCGGTGAGAACGGATCGTCGAGAGGTCGGTTCCGGTGCCGGAGCCGAATTTGAAGAGCATCGCTTCGCTGGTCGCCAGCCGCATGATGTCTTCCATGTTGTCGCCCACGCTCTGGATGAAGCAGGCGGATCCCTGCGGATACTCGTAGGGATTCTCCGGCTGGCGGACCGACTGTGTATGCGGATCCCAGTGCCAATTGCACTTTGCCCCCTGAACGCCGTACTGGTGGTAAAGACCGACGTTGAACCAGACCGGCGAATTGAACGCTCCGTGCTGGTGAAGACAGAGCCAGGTCAGATCGCGGTAAAACCGTTCGCCATCCTCGGGGCTCGCGAAATAGCCGTCCTGCAATCCCCAGTCCGCAATCGTACGCGTCACGCGGTGAATCAACTGGCGGACACTGTGCTCCCGCTCCGTTGTCCCGTTCTCCCCGTAAAAATACTTGCTGACGATCACGTTGGTCGCCAACTGACTCCACTTCTTGGGAATCTCGCAGTCATGCTGCTCGAAAAGGACCTCGCTGTTCTCTCCCTTGATCGCCGCGGAACGCATTTCCCATTCCGTGGTGTCAAACGGGTCGCTGACGCTCTCCGGGCAGAACTGCGACTCAATTCGCAGTCCGCGCGCGTTCTTCGCGTCGTGAGTCGTCGAGGAAGACGTCATGGGGCTACCTAGATCTGCTGTCGCCATGGGGGAGCTCCTTCCAGTGTCGAGACTGTTTCCGTACTTAGTGTACAGAGGTACACTTTATCATATCGGGCGACAAGTCCTGTCCGATTTCGCGAATCATCGGGGATCCGCCGAATCAGGACCTGGCCGCACCGTCGCCTAGACACAACATATTGTAGTTTTCCGAACGGCATCCACAACATGTTGAGCGAAGGGGTCGATTCTAACCAGCAAAGAGGAGCCGTCAAGAAGTGTTTTCGCTTTTGTTGTAAGTCGTGATCTGACCGATCGTTGCGGCGATCAGGTCGGCGACTTCATGACAGCAAAGCTAGCAACGCATTCGAAACGCGTGTTGCTCGTCACGGGATGGGAAACATCCGAATCTCGAACGGGTCTGCGGAAATTGCGAGAAAGACGGGCCGGCGCAAGTGGCTCGCCAGGACCGGTCGTTGGGCGGATCGATCGGTCAGCTGCCGATCTTCTCGATTCGCACCTTGATGTGCATCTGGCGGTGGCCCGTTCGTCGACGGGAGTTTTTGCGGCGACGCAGTTTCTGCACGTAGATCTTTGAATCGAGGGTCACGCCGAGGACCTGGGCGGAAACCGAGGCGCCGGGCACCTGGGGGCTGCCGGTGCGGAGACCATGTTCGTCGGAAACGGCGAGCACTTTGTCGAACTCGATCCGTTCCCCGCTCGGGACGTCTCGGTAATCGACGTGGATTTCCTGGCCTTCTTCGACTTTGTATTGACGGCCACCGTCTTCGATGATTGCGTACATCTTCGCTTCCTATGACTGCACCAGGGGCCGGTGATCGACGGCCCTTCCAGACGAATTCGGCAGTTTATCACCGTTGATCCGGTTCGTCGAGTCCCGCGGCACAATTTCGCCGAGCTGGGGTGCAGGTCAGCGCCTGCCGACTTACGCCGCAGTGGGAAAAGTGAAGAGTCAACAGGAAATCGTGGGGGGGGAGGACGGCCAGGGGCGGAGGAACCGACGATTGACGAACGAGGAGTTTCGATTGTTGAGGGCAGTGGCAAGGGCAATCTCCGGTTCCTCTGCCTCCTTCGCCCCTCCGAGTCGGGCGCCAGCGGGCTGCGTCCCCCGCATCCGAAGCGTGCAAGCCGCCTGCGCATCGCACGGAGCTCCCGTCGGTCGACTTGGCTCCAGTCGGCCTCTCTGCCCGTTGCCGCTGCGTCACGTTTCGCGTTCCGTTCTCCGGTCAGTAGGGCCAGGGGAACTCGCGACCGGCGGCATCCTGGCATTGAATCTCGAGGAATTCCGGAAAGCCGTCTTCGGTACCCAGGATTTGGACCAAGAAGCTCCCTTCCTCTTCGAGCGCCGACAATTCGCGCCGCTTGCGGTTGTTCAGGTAGGCGGCGACTCGATCGTTGACGCGAACATTGACGCGGGCGATTTCCGGGTTCTGGCTGGCGAGCATTAGCAGGCGGATGACTTCAATCGCCATACTTTCGTCCGTCTTGACGACGCCGCGGCCGGAGCAGCAGGGGCAGTCGGCGAACACGCTGCGTTTCAGGCTGGGCCGGACCCGCTGGCGGGTCATTTCGATCAGCCCGAACGGGCTGGTCCGCAGGATGCGCGTTCGGGCCCGGTCGCGTCGCATCGCGTCGCGAAGGGCGCGTTCGACATTCCGGCGATGGCGGTCTTTACGCATGTCGATGAAGTCATTGACGATGACGCCTCCCAGGTCGCGCAATCGCAGTTGTCGGGCGATTTCTTTGGCGGCCGCGAGATTCAGCTGATAGGCCGTTTCTTCGGCCGACTCGTCCGTACGGAAGCTGCCGCTGTTGACGTCGATGGCGACGAGGGCTTCCGTCGTATCGATCACGATCGAACCGCCGCTCGCCAGAGGGACCTCGCGGCGGTAGATACTGGCGATCTCCTGCTCCAACTTGTAGCGATGAAAGAGCGGCTCACGGCCTTCGTAGAGCTTCAGTCGATTGACGTGTCGCGGCATCACCAGCCGCAGGAACTCGCGTGCCCGTTCATAGGCCGATCGTTCATCGATATAGATCGCGTCGACATCGGCCGTGAACACATCACGAATCGTGCGAATGATCATGTCGCTTTCTTCGTAGATGTCGACCGGCGCCGGATTTTCTTTAATCCGCCGAACGATGACTTTCCAGAGTCGCAGCAGGTAGGCGAGGTCGCGGGACAAGTCACGCCGTGTGCGGCCCTGTCCGGCGGTGCGGACGATGAATCCGAGACCTTTGGGGGGATTCAAGTCGAGCAACGCGTCCCGTAGTCGGCGGCGATCTTCGTCGTCTTCGATTTTGCGGGAGACTCCAATCCGACCCAGGGCGGGCATCAGGACGAGATAGCGGCCCGGGATACTGATGTAGGTCGAAAGCGTGGGGCCTTTCGTACCGATCCCCTCCTTAATCACTTGAACGAGGACTTCGTCGCCGCGACGGAAGATTTCCTGGATTGGCGGTTTGAAGCGGGGGCGGCCACCGGTTCGATTCGGGCGTCCGCGGCCGGGTCGGCCCCGCCGTTCTCGGGGCGAATCTTCCTCCTCGCCCTCGTCGTCATCCATTTCGTACCGTTCGCGCTCGCGTTCGGCCGCGGACAGTTTTTCCGGGTCGAAGCCGCCCTGGCGAAAGTACTGCGGTTCAACATCGCTGATGTGGAGGAATCCATTGCGGCCGACGCCAAAGTCGACGAATGCCGCCTGAATACTCGGCTCCAGATTAACGACCTTTCCCTTGTAGATGTTCCCGACGTAGTTGTCCTGGCTGGCCCGCTCAATCGAAAGCTCTTCCAGGTTCCCATCCTCAACGATCGCGATCCGGCATTCTTCCGGTTGGGCGACGTTGATCAGAATCTCTTTTTTCATCTTGATCCCTTTGCATGCCGTAGGATGGGCGATCCAGGGACCGATCAGTGCCGCGGAACTCCATGACGCTGGTTTCTCCCGGGGTTGTGTTCACTTTACTGAATCAGTTGAACCTTGGTGCGGACCAGGTAAGCGCCTTGGGACTCAAGGTCATCCAAGCCCAAGACCTGCAGGATCTGCCGTGGTTGGACCGGGGACTGGGCGTCCACGCGGAGGCCCAGTTGCAGGCTGTCGCCGTCCAACCGCAGCTCTTCAATCGCGGGACGCACATCGATCGGAGTCCGACCTCCGGGGCGTTCCAGCGGACAGGCCGTCTGTTGCAGCAGTTGCTGAATGGCATGACGAGCGGCCTGTTGGCGACGGGTGGGAATGCGCATCGTGTAGCACACCCGATCGACCCGGGGCTTGGGATCCTGTGGATCCAGTACCTCGACGCTCGTGATCACCAGTCCCGGAGGGGACTGTTCCTGCAGTCGTCGCGCGACAAGGCCTTCCGTCACGGCTTGGTCCAAAAACACATCGAGCACTTCGTCGGCACCCTCGATCCCCAGGGCCAGCGCGGAGGCGAACGTCATGCGCGGATGCGGATGAAAGCCCTCACTCATGGCCAAAGGCAACTTCGCGCGGCGAAACTGGCGCTCCAGGGTGCGCGCAAGGTCACGGTGGCTGATCAGTCGTAGATCACCCTCTTTTCGAAAACGAATTCTCAGTCTCTGTCGATTCATCACTAGGTTGATTCACCAAGTTGGTTTCTCAACCGCATTCGGAACTCCGACGGCTGCCTCTCCGCCCGACCGGGTTCGGCTGCGCCGCAAGGCGATCGCTTGCGACCCAACCGGGGTCGAACTCAGTGAACCAGCAAGTCGGGTAATACTCGAGCCAATTCTTCTTTCAGGTAGTCCGTCACTTCGGCGGCGGTTTCCAATTGCAGGGCTCGCTCGGCGACCCGCTGGCAATCGCCCAGCGTCACGCGACGGCACACATTCTTAATCTCCGGAATCGCAACCGGCGGTACGCTCAACTCGGTCAACCCCAGTCCCAGCAGCAGCATCGTGTAGACCGGGCTGGCACTCATCTGACCGCAGAGAGCCACCGGGATGCCGGGCTGTCGGGCAGCCTCCACCACGCGATGGATCAGCTGCACGATGGACGGGTCGCTCGCATTGTACAGCGATGCGACGTCTTTGTTGCTACGGTCGACGGCCAGAGTGTACTGAATCAGGTCATTCGTGCCGATGCTCAGGAAGTCGACCTCCTTCGCGAACCGCTCGGTCAGCATGGCGGCCGCGGGGACTTCGACCATCATCCCCACCTGGATCCGTTGATCAAACGGTTCGCCGGCCTGCTCCAGATCCTGCATCAGGTCGAATAGGATGCCCTTGGCCTGCCGCAGCTCATCCAACGTGCTGATTAACGGGAACATCACCTGGACCGGCCCGAAGGCACTCGCGCGCAGAATCGCCCGCAACTGGGTCCGGAACAGCGGTAAGTTCCGCAGCGACAGGCGGATGCTCCGCAGGCCGAGGAACGGGTTGCGTTCGTTTTCGTCCTGAGGATCCCGGCCCATTTTGTCGGCACCCAGATCGAGCGTGCGGATCACGACCGGACGGCCCTTCATCGCCTGGACCACCTTCCGATACGCTTCGAAATGGTCTGCTTCGGTCGGATCTTCCGCACTCCCCAAATAGAGGAACTCGGTTCGGTACAGACCGATGCCATCCGCGCCGCGGGCGATACAACTCTCCACCTCCCGCGGAAACTCAATGTTCGCGTTCAGGTGGATACGGTGCCCGTCCAGCGTTTCGGCGGGCAAATCACGCAGCTGTTTCAACCGTTCCGCCTGGCTCCGATGCTGCTCCGCCTCCCGTTGATACCGCGTCAGCGTCTCCGCATCCGGTCGCAGAATCACCTGGCCGTGATCGCCATCGACGATCAACCGGTCTCCGCCGGAGACCTCGGAGAGAAACGGTCCGGTGCCCACGACCGCCGGCAGCTCCAACGCCTCAGCGACGATGGCCGTATGCCCTCCGGGACCGCCAACTTCGGAGACAAAGGCCAGCACATAACGTGGGTCGAGATTCGCCGCTTCGCTGGGTGTCAGGTCGTGCGTCAGCACGATCACCGGCTCACGGACGTGAGCCAGTTCCTGCCGTTGTCGGCCCAGTAGATCCCGGAGCAGTCGCTTTTCGATGTCCTGCACGTCATGTGCGCGTTCCGCCATGTATCGGTTTTCCAGATTCTGGAAGACCTTGGCGTAGCCTCGCAGCGTGCGACTGACCGCGTATTCGGGCGTAAAGTGCCGCGCGCGGATCAGGTTTTCCAGCTCCGTCTGCAGTCGAGCATCGCGCAGCATCTGCAGTTGAGCAGAAAAGATGGCCCCATACTGCTCGCCCAACTGGCCGGCGATCGCCTGTCGGTATCGCTCGAGGTCGCGCGACACCGCTTCGACGGACTGTCGTAGCCGCCCGATTTCGTCTTCGACGGCATCCTGACTGACGGTCCGGCGGGGAATACGAAAGCCTTCGTTGTCAAGAACGAAGGCCTCTCCGATCGCCACTCCGGGCGAGACGGCAATCCCTTGAAAGATCTGCATCGTGCTCCCACGTCACGGTCATTTCGGGGACGAAGTCGAGCTGTCGCTCGTCTCATTCCAGGAAGGATTGTTCCAGCCGGGCTCGATCTCAAAGCCTTGCTCCACGAGTTCCGATAATGCAGCCACGGCGGCGTCCGCATCGGTTCCGGTGGCCGAAATCTCCAGCTGGGTCCCCTGTTCCGCGCCGAGGGTCAAGATGCTCAGGATGCTCTTGCCATCGACCGATTCGTTGTCCTTCGTGATCCGGATCGCTGCCGAGAAGCGATTCGCAAGCTTCACGAAGAGATCGGCCGGACGGGCATGCAAGCCCTGCGGATTGACGATCGTAACCGTCTTTGTGACAGTGGGTTGGTCCATGGAATCTCGCGGCAGAAGCTCGTTAGGAGACGAATTGGTTGTTGTCGGCTTCCTCGAGGAGCTGACAAATGTCTTCGCTGGTCTTCGCCTGCTTCAGGAATTTGCAGAACATGTCGTCCCGCAACTGCCGCGAAATATTTTCGAGCGCGCGGAGGTGGTCGCCCGGGCGGTCCGGCGGGGAAACCAGCAGGAACAACAGCTGGACCTTCTCTCCATCCAGGCTGTCAAAGTCGACGCCCTCATGACTGATGCCCACGGTTCCGACCAAGCGCTCGACGCTTGGATGCTTCGTATGGGGCACTGCGACGCCCCGCCCAATACCCGTGCTTCCCAGTTCTTCCCGCTTGATGATCGCGCGAACGATGTCCTCGCTATCACTCGTGGCCACTTTGCCCGACTCGACTAGAGCCCCCACGAGTTCCCGAATTACCGATTCCTTGTCCTCTGCGGTTAACTGCGCTCGAATTGCTTCCTGACAGACAAAATCTGCAAACTTCATACGAACCCTTCCTCACTCCGGTCAGCGAACGGAATTCGTCGGACTCCGCGCCGATCCCGATCGTCTGATATCTGACGCTCAATGTTTTCTTTTCCAGAGGCTCTCCTTCGCCTCGCGTCGAACAGCCCGCTCGCTCGGATCTTGCCGAACTTAATCCTCTTCCGCCAGGCTCTCGTCCGGTGCCGCCGGTCCCGTCTCGGTTTCCACCGAGACCCGGCGTCCTGACGTCCGGCGATTCGTAAATTTGTCTTTATGCTTCTTCAATTGTTGTTCTACTTTATGCAGCGCGGCGTCCAGCGAGGTCATCAAGCTGCCCGAATCGTCCGAAGCCACGAACTTCCCGGCTCGCTCCGCGGTAATCTGGATTTCCACCGCGGCTCCTTCCTCTCCGTTCAAACTGACCGTCACAACTGCCGCCGACAGCCGATCGTGATAACGCGTCAGTTTGCGTACTTTTTCGGAGATTTTTTCCTGGGTTGCAGCGCTCAGTTGACCGTGACGCGTCGAGATGTTGATTTGCACCCGGCCCCCTCCTTAAACTCGGATCCAGCCGCAGATGAAGAAGATAGACAAGCCCTTCATTCTAATCCTCCGAGGGCCCCCCGACAAACGCAAATCGTCTCCGGCCGCTGCGGCCTCCTCGGTGGACCCGATTGGTCCCTCGGGGCAGCTGGAAACGAGTTGCTCTCTATTGCTCTTAAATACCCTGGTTGACTTAGGTTTTCCAGATCCCATCTGCTCGAATGGCCCCGTCTACCTCCGAAGAGGGAAGAGGTCATGCCGTTGAGAACTCTTGGTTTTGCCGGTGTTTTCGAACAGGTTTCGTCGCGATGCGTTTAACCCGCAGCCGTCAGGCGAGGTTCGTGGTACCACAGGCTCGCGCCGCACGTTTCCGGAGGTTGCGGCCAGCGACAGCCGGATCCAGAAGCGGACCTCGCCTGACGGCTGCGGGTTAAACGATTCGCTACTGGGAGGGTGAAATAATCCTCTCCAAACCAACACCTTCTCAATTGCACAACCTCTTTCGGCGAGGAAAACCGTGCCTCTGCTATGTTTTGACCGGCTGTTAAGGTGTGGAGGCGAACAGGTCTCGCAGGAACTCGGCAGCCGTCTCCCATTGCTCGGCGGCCGCCGCGAAATCGACGCGCATCGGCCGCATTGTTGGAGGAGTTGCGACGCGGGCCGAAGGCGAGGCTTGCCGATTCAGGGGGATCTGGGCACTTGGCCCGTCTGCCAGTCGCTGTTCGTTTTCGGGTGCCAACAGGAAATCCAACAATTGTTCTGCTGCCGATGGGTGGGGACCGCCTCGGATCAGTGCCAATGTGTTGGGAATCAACAACGTCCCGAGCCCGTCGGGCTGTTGATCCGGATAGACGATCTGGACGGGCATCCCCCGCTCAATCTCCAGCATCGCATCGTCCGTATCGGTCAGACCAAACACGAGTTGCTTGCCGGCGACGGCCTGGGCGACCTGACGGTTTCCGGGCAGAATCTGTGCCTGTTCCTGCAACTGACGGAAGTAGGCTTTCGCCCGCTCCGGCCCCCAGACGGCGAACAGGCAGGCGGCGTGCGTGGCGGTCGTTCCGAACAACGGTTTGGCCACGCCGACCTGGCCCTTCCAGCGTGGATCGATCAGCGCATGGATCGACGATGGTGGTGGGGAATCGCCGAGCAATTCGGTGTTGACCAGCAGGACCCGGGCGCGCGCGGCGAAACCGTACCAGTGTCCATCCGGGTCGCGGAATTCGGCGGCGTAGTCTGCGGTCCGGGGACTTCGGTAGGCCCGGAGCAGGTCCTGCTGTTGCAGGCGCAGCGTATTCAGGATTTCATTGTTCCAGAACACATCGCAGCGGGGCCGCACAGCTTCGTTCATAATTAAGTTGGTCAGGCCAACGGTTTTGTTGGCCTCCGTGTCATACTTTGCGCGAACGCGAATGCCTGTCTGCTGCGTAAATTGTTCGAAGAGCGGTTCGGAAAACTGCCGGTCCAAAGCCGTGTACACCACGACCTCCGAGTCGCTGCTGGGTTGGCACCCGCCGACCACCACGAGGGGCAGCCAGCAGCCGACCAGCCAATCGGACAGCGAAAGGGTTCCCCGAAAGCGCGCCATTTGCGGATTTCGCCGGGGCTCGTCCCCGTCCTTTACTCGGCTAGCGGTGAAAACGTTGTGCTCTCGGCAAGAAATCACCCCTACAGGCTACAGACTGCAGGCTACAGACTACTCCCGGTTGCGGCCCTGCCGCATCGCGAGTCAACCGCTAGAATCGTACTGAAAGAGTCCACCGTACCGAGGTCTGGCCTGTGAAGATAGAGGGTAATCTATCGCGAAGAGTCCTGCTGCAGATGGGGGTGGCCCTCGGGTGTGGGCTTGGGGCGGGGATTGGGCAGGTCCCGGCGGCGGCTCCGGCGGCGGCTCCGGCGACAAGCGATTCGCCGGGAGGGCCGTTGCGGCGGATCGACGGCCGCTACGTCACATTGCTGACGGATTTACCCGCGGCTCCCGCGGTGGACGAGTTGGCCCGTGTCTTCGATCAGGCGGTACCGCAGTGGGCCGACTATTTCCGCGTGCCGGTCCCCAACGACCGCGCTTGGCAGGTTCGCGGGTTTCTGATCCGAGATCGTTCGCGGTTCCAGCAGCAGGGGCTGTTGCCCGCCGACTTGCCACCCTTCTTGCATGGATACCAGAGGGGCAATGACTTCTGGGTGCTGGAGCAGCCCAGTGAGTATTTCCTTCGCCATTTGGTGCTCCATGAGGGGACTCACGCGTTCATGCGCGCGAATCTCGGTGGCGCGGGACCGCCGTGGTACATGGAGGGAATCGCCGAACTGTTGGCGACGCATCGCTGGTCGGAGGAGCGTCTGACGCTCAACGTATTACCCCAGCGGCGAGAAGAAGTGCCGTATTGGGGGCGCATCAAGCTGATCCAAGATGCGGTGGCGCGGGGGGAAATTCTGGGGTTGGGAGAGATCCTGCAGCTGGATCCGATTCGCTTTCGGCAAGTTGAGCCGTATGCGTGGACGTGGGCGGCGGCCACGTTTTTCGATCGGCACCCACGCTGGCGCACCGCGTTCCGAAGACTGCCTTCGGAGGTGCAGCGCCCGGAGCGGCAGTTTACGGGTGACTTCTGGCGTGCGCTCCAAAAAGAAAGAGCCGCCGAGCAATTGCGCGAGGGCTGGCAGCTGTTCGTTCACCACCTGGACTACGGCTACGACCCGGCGGAGGATGAGGTCCTCTATCGGCCAGCGGGAGTCTGGCGGCCGGGTGAGCCGATCGTGATCCGCACCGATCTTGGCTGGCAGGCGACCGGGGCCATGTTGCAGGCGGGGTCCGCCTACCGGATTCGGGCCGAAGGTCGGTATCAGCTTGGCAAGGAACCGCAGATTTGGTGGTGCGAACCCGGGGGCGTGACCCTAGAGTATCATGCGGGTTTGCCGCTCGGGATGTTGGTGGCCGCCATTCACAGACCGATGGATTCGCAGACGCGGTCCGCGCTGCTGGATCCTCGGCCGATCGGCGCGGAATGTCGGTTGGTTCCCGAAGAATCGGGGCAACTGTTCCTGCAAATCAACGATCGTCCCGGACGGCGCGATGACAATGAAGGCCAAGTTCGAGTTTGGATCGAGCCCGAGCAGGCAGATGCGACCGATTGACGCTGCTTGCCCGCTGGCCAAGAATCAACCTTTTTACTGACCGCGGCGTCGTCCCCGGTCCCGGACGTGCACGGGAGATCCGCCCCTCGTCGGATTCACGTGGCTTCCTGCGGACCCGTGACCAGTCGCCGTCAGACGTCTCCGCGACGGCGGAGGGTGTCCGCGTTCCTTCTTCTGGGTGCAAATCTCGATGATGAATCAGTTGCAGCATCAGGATCCTGAGGTCTGGTCCGCGATCCAGTCGGAGCTGGATCGGCAACGCGATGGCCTGGAAATGATTGCCAGTGAAAACTACACCAGTGCGGCAGTATTACAGGCTGTCGGCACGGTCCTGACGAACAAGTACGCCGAAGGCTACCCTGGGCGGCGCTACTATGGGGGATGCGAGCACGTCGATGTGATCGAGGAACTGGCGCGTGAACGGGCCAAGCAACTGTTTGGGGCGCAGCATGTGAACGTACAGCCCCATTCCGGATCGCAAGCCAATATGGCCGTCTATCTGACCGTGCTCAGTCCAGGCGACGTCGTTTTGGGACTCGATCTGGCGCACGGTGGTCATCTGACGCACGGCATGAAGCTGAACGCCTCGGGACGCTTGTATCGGTTTGTGCACTACGGGGTGACGCGAGAGACACAACGTATTGACTTCGACCAGGTGGCGCGTTTGGCGAAAGAGCATCGACCGAAGTTGATTATCGCGGGAGCGAGTGCCTATCCCCGCGAGATTCCCCATGCTCGCTTTGCGGAAATCGCCGAACAGGTTGGCGCAAAGCTGATGGTCGACATGGCCCACTACGCGGGGTTGGTTGCCGCCGGTCTGCATGACAACCCGGTTCCGGTGGCCGATTTTGTGACGACGACGACGCACAAGACGCTGCGCGGACCCCGCGCCGGAATCTGCCTCTGCAAACAGGAGTCGGCGCGCGAACTGGATCGAAGTGTTTTTCCTGGCCTGCAGGGTGGACCCTTGATGCATGTGATTGCGGGCAAGGCGGTTTGTTTTGGCGAGGCACTGCAGCCCGAGTTCCGCGAATACGCCCAACGCGTGGTGAACAATGCCCGGGTGCTCGCCGAGGTCTTACAGCAGGGTGGTTTGAAGTTGGTCAGTGGCGGAACCGACAATCATCTGCTGTTGGCGGATGTGACTCCCCTCGGTCTGGGAGGACAGGCTGCCGAACGGGCGCTCGAATCATGCGGGATCACGGTCAATAAGAACATGATTCCGTTCGATCAGCGAAAGCCGATGGACCCGTCCGGGATTCGGATCGGCACGCCCGCGCTCACGACCCGAGGAATGGGGGTGGACGAGATGCGGCGGATTGGCGACTGGATGCTCGCCGCCTTGCAGGCTGCCGACGATCCCACCCAACTGTCCACCATCCGCGCTGCGGTGGTGGAACTGTGTCAGAGCTTCCCGGTGCCCGGCTTGGCCTGTGAAGCGGTCTGAGGTTTTCGCGTGATCCACGCGTGGAGTTCTCGATGGCTGCGAATAAGATTCTGATCGCTGATGACAACCAACCGAACGCCGAATTGTTGGAGGCTTACCTGGCGGACTTCGATTGCGAACTCGCCTTCGCCGCCGACGGCGAAGAGACCCTGGCGAAGGTGGCCTCGTTTCGTCCCGACTTGATTCTGCTGGATGTCATGATGCC
>CAZFWV010000055.1:19728-25790 GCA_964522605.1 uncultured Pirellulaceae bacterium | reverse complement strand
CATGTCTCCGAGTCGAAAACATTTTCAACAGGCCAGTCTGATGCAATCTGTCTATATCCCTTCTTATCTTGCGCATCTTCTCTATATGACCGATTAGGCATGTGCCGACGCTGATGCGCGATGGATAGTCGACGAACAACGAGGGCTTGGCCGTCGTGGTGTGCGCCCCCCATGGACAAGCCGAAGCAAGCGAGGCAGAATATACGGCCTTCGTTAAACTCTCGCTATTTTTCCTGGAAGCATCGAGTCTGCTTAATTTGAAGCGAAGGACGGTTGACAGCGAAACCAGGCTTGTTAACTTAACTCGCTAATCTATTGAGCCTATGTATTCTTCGTAACCGACAGACTCTCTGAAAATTGGCTATTTCTGTTGGTTCGTGAAGTTACGGGAAGTTGTGGCTCCACCGGCAGCACGCCGTCGAGGTCGGTGGGAGCGGGAAAAGGTTCGGCGGCCAGTCACGTGACTGTGGCAAGTTTGTGGAGAGCATCGAAATGAATCGGACAACTTTGTTTGGAATCGCAACGTTCTTTGCGGTTCTGGCGATCGCTGTGATGGGCAGCGACAATCAAGTCAGTGCGGGCATTGGCTGCGGTGGCCTGCGTCACCACGGCGGTTTGTTCCGTCATCACCGTGCGTGCGCCGGTGTTGCAGCGGCTCAATGCTGCGGCGAGGCCCCGGTGGTTGCTTGTGCGGGCGCGGATGACTGTGGTGGCCGTCGTCGCTGCGGTGGTTTGCTTGCTCGTCTGCGTGCGCGTCATGCGTGCCGCGGTGCCAAGGCGGATTGCTGCGGTGAAGCCGCTCCGGCCTGTGAGCCCGCTTGCGCGGCTCCGGCCTGCGAGCCGACCTGTGCCGCTCCGGTGGCTTGCGAACCGACCTGTGCCGCGCCGGCTCCGGCCTGCGGTGGTTGTGGTTCCTGTGGTGGTTGCGGTGCGGTGGTTGAGCCCAGCTGTGGCGCTCCGGTGATTATGGAGGCCGCTCCTGCCGAAGCCGAAGTGGCCCCCGAAGTTCCTCCCGCTCCCGCTGAGGAGGCCGCCGAAGGTTCGGCTTAGTGTTGCGTTCATGACCGCGCCCGAGTGGAATCTGCTCGCGCGGCATCGTACGAGACAAAAGATCGGGCTCCCATCTGGGAAGCCCGATTTTTTTTCGTCTCAACGTGCACGATACTGGTCTTCACGCTTGGCCGCTGCGCAAGTGCTTTGTGACTGCTTAGTTTTCCGGTGAGCCGCACGCGCTAGCGTCGGGTAACTCGGAGGGATGACGAAGGGTTTTTGGGATGACGAGTCGAGTCGCTGCGAAGTCTCGTGAGGAACCCGGAGAGCCTCGCCTGCTCTCACCGTCCGCGGCGGGATGGGTCTCGCTGCTGATTCTGGTCCATCTCTTTTGCGTGGCGGTCGTTCTCTTCAGCAACCAGTATGCTTCAGTGCTGCAGATGCGATTGGTTCGCACGCTGGCGCCCTATACGCGGACATTGAATTTTGATCCCAACTTCGCGGCCGGTTTTCACCTGACGCACGGAATGGAATACGAAGACGATCACGTGATCGAGATTCAGTGGGACGGATCGCAATCGGTGCTTCACTTTCCGGATGACGAAGGCGGTGAGACCGGCTGGCGCGGAGGATTTCGTCGACAACATTGGCGTCGATTCGCACAGCGGATGGCGGCTTACGCATCGCGAGAGGACGATACGCAGCTGGCGGAGTTAGGTGCGGCGGTCGGTCGACATTTCTTGACGGACGACGGGCCGGCGCGGCTCACCGTGCGATGCCAGCGCCGACCATCTCAACCGCTCGGAGCCGCGCCGGGCAGTTTGCTCGACGTGAACGAACGACAGCCCTACGAAACCGTTTATGCGGCGGACGTGTTCCGCGACTCCTCGGGAACCGTACGGGTCATCAAGCAGGTTGCAACCCAGGAAGCGGCTCCCGTTCGCACCAATTCGGCCCGTTCGTCCGGCGCATCGGCAAGCGCGGTACGGCAGGATGGGTCACCCTGATGTCCGAAATCAAGCGATACTTTCAGGGACTTTCACAGCATATCGGAGCGGGCTGGAATCGCTTCTGGTTTCAACCTTCCGATGCGCTGGATCTGTGTGTCCTGCGGTTTTTTGTGGGACTGCTCGCTTTGCTGTGGCATGCCAGTTTTGGGTTCGACTTGGTCCGCTGGTTTGGTCGCGAGGGTTGGCTGGCCGGGGATGCGATGCAGCGTTTGATGGCGGGAGGTGCGGAGGGGCTCGGCGCGTATGAGCTTTCTTACCTCTATTGGATCTCCGATCCTCGCTGGCTGTGGGTCGTTCATTTTCTTGGCATGATCGCACTCCTGGCGCTAACGTTGGGAATCTACAGCCGATGGGCTGCCGTTGCTTCATTCGTCGTGCTGGTTTCTTACGTCCATCGAGCGCCCTTGATGATGGGTCCGGAAGAGCCCGTATTGACGATGCTGGTTGCCTATTTGTGTCTGGCTCCCAGCGGTCAGCACTTTTCCTGGGATGCGTGGCGGCGACGGAATCTTGAGCGTCCGGTGGGGGACTCTTCCCTGGCGACCATTTCCCGTCGGCTGATCCAGATCCATTTGGTGATGTTCTATCTGGTGATGGGGCTGACGAAGCTGGGTGGGGCGACTTGGTGGTACGGCGAGGCGGTGTGGTGGCTTGCGGCACAGCCGGATTCGCAGTGGTTCGATCCCGCCCCGTTGCGTTCCTACTCGGTTGTTTTGAACCTATGGACGCACGCGATCGTCATCGGGGAGCTCGCCTTTGCGGTATTGGTTTGGAACCGCTGGCTTCGGCCCCTGGTGCTTGGGGTGTCCGGCGTACTGTGGCTCTCGATCGCGGTGGCGACCGGCTACGTCGGCTTGCCGCTCACGATGATCGTGGCCAATTTGGCGTTTGTTCCTGGTTCTTTCTGGCGGGCGCGGCTGGGTGACGACCCCATTCCGCTGCACCGCTGGGCAACGAGAGGTTCCTGATGAGCTCAACGCGTGGATCTGCGCTCTGCACTCGGCGGACGTTTCTGCATTCCTCAGGCATGTTGGCGGCGGCCGGTATCGTCGCGCAGGCGGCCCGTCGTCCAGCCCAGGCGATCGAGCCATTCGTTCGCCAGTCGCCCAAGTTCAAATTCAGCCTGGCGGCGTACAGTTACCGGGATTTGCTGCAGGGCGATCCACCGCAGCTCACCCTGTTCGACTTCGTCACCGACTGTGCACGGTTCGGTCTGGAGGGAACGGAGCTTACGTCGTATTACTTTCCGGCGGACGTCGATCCACCGTATTTGCGCCAATTGAAACGGCATTGTTTTCAGCTTGGCTTGGATGTGTCCGGAACCGCAGTGGGGAATGACTTCGGGCATCCGCCCGGTCCGCGGCGGGAGGCGGAAATCGAAAAAATGAAGCGTTGGATCGAGTACGCCGAGATCCTGGGTGCTCCGGTGATTCGTGTTTTCGCTGGCAGCCGACATGCTCCGCAGTCCGACCAAGAAACGCACGAGCTGATCGTCTCGGCGATGAAGGCGTGTTGTGAATGTGCGGGCCAGCATGGCGTTTTTCTCGCGCTGGAAAACCACGGGGGGCCCACCTCGACAGCCGACGGTTTGATGGCGCTTGTTCGCGACATCGATAGCCCCTGGTTCGGAGTCAATCTGGACACCGGAAACTTCCACGGTCCCAGCGTCTATGAAGATCTCGAACGAGTCGCGCCGTACGCGGTGAACGTTCAGGTGAAGGTGACGATCGCGGGAGCCGACGGGAAAAAACAGCCTGCGGATTTTGTCCGGTTAGCGGAGATCTTGCGACGCGTGAACTATCGAGGCTACGTCGTGCTGGAGTATGAAGAGGCGGGAGACCCGCGCAGCGAATGTCCGCGATATCTGGATGCGATGCGGCAGGCCTTTGCTGGATGACGAGGAAGTGAGCTGCTCCCGGATAGCTCGAGCGGGACCCAAGATCGATGAGGGATGACTCAAGAACAACTTCGGCATTTGGGTGCCTGGGGTCGAGACGTGAGGAACGAGCGTCGAGCCCCCAGCCGCGAGATCTGGGGGCTCGCTGCGCTCGACCCCAGCCACCCTCTACCCTCGTTGGAAAACAACGAAGTTATTTTTGAGTCTTCCCTAAGTGAAACCGCGGATCGAACGCATAAAACGGATGTCCGCGGATCCGGAGCAGCATCGAGTTCGGTGAATTCGATGTGCCCGACGTTCTGCCGCGGTGTTTGTTTCGCGTTTCGCATCGAATCACGTGGATGACTTCTGCTGACCGACGGCAGCCAAGTGTCTTGACGGATTGTGCGCGACGGAAACATACGAAAAATAGGCAGGGCCCGCTCGGATTCGGAAAAAAGTCCCATCCGAAGCCCCGATTTCGTGAGATTCCTATTTTGCTGACGGGGTACAATCCGGTACCTTTCTATTAGCTGCTTCTCTGAATTGCCTCTTCAGAACCCCGCCTGCATGATCAACCGCGGAAGGCGTAGGCGTTTCGATGGTACCTTTAGTTCTCACGGCGTATGTTGGGATCGGCCTGCTGGCAGCAGGTTTTACGGTCGCGATCTTTCCGCCTCGGCCCGGATACCGTCCGCCGATCGGTACGGTCGTCTTGGCGCTGGCCACCTTCACGGTCTTTTGGCCGATGTTGATCCTGATGGCGATCGGCTATTGGATCGGTCGACTATATCGGCATTGGAGTGGTGAAGAGCCGGCCGTTCGGGTGGTTCGAGCACCCCGGTTTCGATATCGCGTGATGTACGACGATCTTCGTGTGCGAAACTGACCGGACGTCGAAGTCAACGGCCGGATTGGGGTAGCAGTTTCTTCAGTTGGGTCCAGCTCCGCGTGTTGGCGATATCCTGACGGGTCAATCCGGCGCGGCGGGCTTGGAGCAGTCCGTAGCGGAGGACGTCGAGTCCGTCGGTGCTGTGGGCGTCGGTGCTGACCACGATCGGAATCCCCTGTCGTTTTGCAGCGGCCAAATGGACATCATTCAGGTCCAATCGCTGCGGATTCGCATTCAGCTCCAGCAACTTGCCGTGCTCGCGCGCTGCCTGGAAGACTGCCTCCAGGTCGACCTCATAGGGCTCTCGTCGATTCAGTAGCCGGCCGGTCGGGTGAGCAATCGCGCTCACGTAGGGGTTCTTGATCGCGCCCAGAATGCGGTCGGTAATCTGCTGTCGTGACTGACGCTGGCCGTAGTGCACACTGGCCAGCACCCAATCGGCCTGAGCGAGGATCTCATCCGGAAGGTCCATTCCGCCACGTTCCAAGATGTCGCATTCCACCCCCTTGAGTAGTGTGAAGGATTTGCCGAGCTTCTTTTTCAGTTTGTCGATCTCGGCCCATTGCGCCAGGAGCCGCTTCGGGTCGAGGCCATTCGCCATGCTGACGCGCTGGGAGTGATCCGTAATGGCGATGTACTTCAGCCCTCGTTCTTGGGCGGCGGCGACCATTTCTTCCAGGGAGGCTTTGCCGTCACTAGCGTTCGTATGCATGTGAAGGTCACCCTGCACGTCGTCCAATTCGACGAGTGTCGGCAGCTCGCCGCTTTCGGCCCAAGCAAACTCCTCCCGCGCTTCACGCAGCTCCGGCGGGAAGGTCGGCAAATTCAAGGCCGCGTAGACTTCATCTTCGGTTCTGCCGGCGATGGATGCCTCGGAATCGGACGGGTAGACGCCGTATTCGTTGATTTTGAGTCCCAGATGTTTGGCTCGTCCTCGCAAGATCACATTGTGTTCTTTGGAGCCGGTAAAGTACTGCAGCGCGGCGCCGAACGATTGGGCTTCGACGACCCGTAAATCGACCTGCAGACCACGATGCAGTCGGACCGACATCTTGGTGTCACCACGGCCGATCGTGGTCGTGACGTCGGGGAATTCGGCCAGGCGGTCCATCACCGCCTGTGGGTCATCGGAGACGACCAGGATGTCCAGGTCCCCGACGGTCTCTTTCCCCCGGCGGTAACTGCCTGCCAGAGCGATTTGCTCCAGTGCCGGACACGTAAGCAGGTGCGCTCGCAGCTGCTGGGCGATTCGGTCGGCATCGGCCCACAGCAGACGTTGTCCCGCGGCCTCGGC
>CAZFWV010000055.1:0-19628 GCA_964522605.1 uncultured Pirellulaceae bacterium | reverse complement strand
AGCTCGATCACGTCGCGGTCGTGCAGCACGTAATCGCCTTTGACAGTGGTTCCATCGTGGACCTGGCTTCCCCAGACACGGGCAAATTTCAGTTGGGAGGCAAAATCCTTGTGGATCATGGCCGCGACGTCAGCCAGAGTGCCGCCGCGCCGAACCGTGTAGGGTCGGTCAAAATCAGGTTCCTTTTTCGCGGGGAGCTTAGTGTAGACCCGCACCACGTCCAACGCACGATAGATGGAATCCCGCAGTGGCTCCAATCCCGTACCGTGTAGCGCAGAGATAACGTATTCCGGAAATTCGTCGTCACACATCTCGTGCAGCAATTCCAAGCGAGTCGTTGCCTCGTCGGCGTCGATTTTGTTCGGTACGAGAAACGTCTGCGTATAGGACAGGCCGATGTCATCCTCGTCCAGGTACGATTCGCGGCCGAGGCGGGTTTTCGTGGCATTGAGCCGATCGATCACATCCTGATACTGCTCAATCCCGTCGTCGCTCGCGAGATCAACCAGCAGCAACGCCAAGTCCGCTCCGCGAATCAGTCCTTGATGAAACGGTTCGAGAATGTCGGCGGTGATCGGTGGAGTATCGATCAACTGCACCATGACATCTTCCCAGGGCATCATGCCGGGGAACGGTTCACGCGTCGTGAATGGATATTCCGCGACTTCGGGCGTAGCGCGCGTCAGCGATCGCAGTAGCTGGCTCTTGCCCGCGTTCGGCCCACCCAGAACGATCGCCCGGCCAGCACCCTGTCGAGGGATCCGGACCCCATGGCCCTTCTTTCCGGCCTTGCCGGCCGAGTCCGCTTCCTTCTTTGCCTTGCTGATTTTCTGCTTCAGCTCGGCCTGCAGTTTGTCCGTCCCCTTGTGTTTGGGAAGCTCACGCAGCATCTCCTGCAGACACTGCAACTCTTCGTCAGGCGTGGATGCGCGACGGTACGCTTCTTCCGCCTTGAGGTACTGAGGTGTCAGATTCGCAGGCATGGAGTTGGGGAATCACAGGTTCGGATGCGGGGCAAGAAACACCGTGTCCCCGATTATCGCGCACGATTCCTTGTGAGACCAGGGCCTCGAAGACACTTCGGAAAGGTGCACGTTTCGTCAGTACGTAGCCGAATTCGTGAGAATTCGGAGGCTTTGTCGGTGGGGTCCGTTGCTCGAGACCACCGAATTCTCACGAATTCGGCTACGTGCAACTTCAAAACTCGCGCTTCGGGCTTCCTGGATTGGCCCGTATCGGTAACTCAATAAAAAAAGCCGCTCGGGCTGCGTAAGCCCCAGCGGCTTTCCGCCGAAGCGTTCGACCGATCGACGGTGCGAACGCTTCGCGAGGATGGAGGACTCGTTATCGGTTGGCTGATCGCCAGCCGCTCTGATCCCAGGTCGATGACTGCGAATCCGAATCGAACCGCTGCTGCGGATGCTGAATTCGTTCGGGTTCCAGTCTGCGGTACTTGAGTTGCCCGGTGGGCGTGGTTTCCGATACGGTTCGCTCGACCGAGTGCTGCGCCTGACGTTCGGGCCAGGCAATCGGTGTCGCACTCCAGCGAGTAGGAATCGGACGAACCATCGCCGTTCGATCGCGACTGCCGTCGAAAGCGGGCGGCGCCGACGGACTGGCAGCCTCCGATTGACGATCGTAATTGGGCAGAGGGCGGAGATCGAAGGGCGCTACCGACGACTCCGTACTCGAAGAACTCCCGCTGCGACTCGTTCCACTCGACCACTGCGATTCATCAGTACTCGTCCACGTACCCGCATCTGGTGTGTCGGATGGGCTGGCCGAGGCATCGTATGCGTTTGCGTTGGAAGCGTAGGGATTCACGCGATTCCACGTGTTGTACGGTGTCGGAGTGGAAGGCACACGCAACGAGCTGAAGCTGTTACTCGCATCGGGATCGATGCGGGGCCGCTGATCTGCCGGGTCGCCTGAACCTGGGCTGGTGTACGGTGTCGACCAATCGCTCGAGCTGGGAGCTGACTGTGACGGTGAGACCGGTTCCCACGGAGTTGCTCCCGGCGGTTCGGCAGTCGTTGGTGCCGTCGAGGGAGGATAATAAGGTGTCGCGCTGCTGCCGCCTTGATAGGGCGTGTAGCTGGGAGCAGGCGTGTAGCTCGGTACCGTCGAGGGCGTGCACGTGCTGCAACTGCTGGGAGCCGCCACAGGAACGGTGCTGATCGGCATGGTCGTGACCGGAGTGGCCGGGGATGAAACCGGAACCTGCGTGTAGACCGGTCGGAACGTGGTGTAGGGAACTCGGCGGGCCTGATACGTGTAGGTCGTACACGGCTGCGTACAAGTGATCGGCAGGCCCGTGGAGGGATTGTAATTGACCGTTCGCTTGTACGTCGTTACCGGAACAGGCTGCCAGACCGTCCGGTAAGCCACTTCGGGAACGTAACGAACCACGGTCTCTTCGCAGTAACCAGGACCACAACTCGAGCCGGGCGCTGCGGCGGCGGTTGGTACCGTTGCCGGTGCGGCAACGGGCACGGGAGCCGCACCGTAGTAGGCGACCGCTGGTGTCTGAGTCCGACGGTGGAAGAGCCAATCGGTCAGGCAACAAGCGTCCACCTGTGGGACCCAGGTTGCCTGAAAACAGGCTGTGCCAAGAAGGATAAGCAGCTTTCTCATGGATACTGGATCCATTTCCCCGACTCCGGTTCCGTGCAATGACGTTTCTTGGGGCCCACCCTGGCCGTGCCCCGAACCTCGCCTTCCGTCGGTCTTGGACGGTTCGTTCCGGCAAACGCGATCCGCATTTCCCGGTGGCGTGGCTGCCTTCATTGGTCTCGCTGCAACGCTCTGCGCATTAGCGGACCCCTGGCGCTCGGTTAATCGTAGTCCACAAACATAAGGGGGGAAAGGAATTCCGCGCGAGTTGAACCCCATTTGTCCGCTACCACGTTCGTTGATAGCAGTCAGGCAAAGCGTTGCGGTTCCGAGATTTAGGCGTGATGGAGAAACTCGGAAGCGATGCAAGTCTGTGTGGCCGCTCCGTCCCGGTGCCCTGCTGTCATTTCACCATCCCACCTGGGATCCGGATCGAAACTTGAGTGCGCTCAGGCGCGCGACTGGTACAAATCGTACAACGCGAAGAGCACCTCGCGCACGTTGGGGCCGTGCTGGTGATATGCCGCCTGGATATCAACCGGCTTGATCCGTTCGTCTGCGCCGTGAAGCAGTCCGGTTACCAGTTTCTGGACGAGGGCGAGAGTGGGTCCGGTTTCGTACAGCACGGGCAGCGGGCCGCTACCATGCGTCGTGATCAACAGTCCGCAGTTGTGCCGCTGGCAGGACCACTGCAGTTTCTTCCGGGACCACCAGCGGAGCTGCTCGTAACCGTCGACAACAACCAGCGTCCGATTGTGCCACTTGGAAGGATCGTGCGGTGGCAGGCATCGTTGTCCGTCATGCAGCGAGAATAACTCAACCTCGCGGTCTCGCTGCGCGCATTCAGGAAGCAGGCATTCGAGCAAAGTTGTTTTTCCGGATCCGTGCGGTCCGACGATCCTCGCGCGCCATTGGAGCGCCGCGAGTCGGTCGACCAAGCCGCGGGGCGAACGGTGATCTGGAAACTCAAATGGTATGGCACCGGGCCGCACATACCGTGTCGCGAATGGATTACTCCGAGGTAACGTCTGCCGATGGGGACCAGTTCTCGACATTCTATTCGGAAAGCTTATCACCGACGTTGCCGAGGCGGAACGGGACCTCGAAGCAGCATTGCTTGCCCTGTCGCAGAATCGCTCGCACTCGAACGCACCAGCGGATTTGAATCAGCTCACCATCATAGCTGACGGGACTCTTCGGGAGCACCGTTTCAAAGCGGCGCCACTGGCGCAGGTCGTCATCGGGATCCGCGGGCACGCGCCGTTCGAAGTAGTGGATCCCCATATCCTCGCCCCCCTTGCCTTCCGTGTACCAGAGGACGGATGCCTCGACCGCCTGAATCTCGCCGGCTTCGACGGCGTCGATCTGGTAGTCGCACTCGAGCCGTTCCCCAGGCTCGCGATAGGGCCGATCGCCCTGAATCTGAATGCTGATCAGCGGCTCCATCATGCGGCGGGCTGCCTGACGGGCTCCTCGGATGGCGGAGCGGACGGATAAACGACGAGGGGGAAATTGCGTTCGTAATTCGACCATTTCTCGACAGTCCCTCGCACAACCAGCCTCCATTGAACCGCATTGTGGTCGGACTGGAAGGAGTGCATCACGTTCTCGGGAAACTTTAGTTCACATTCCTGTTCATAGGGCAGGCCGGGCAGGATCTCAAACCGTTCGCGTTCAAACAAGACCCTCTCCAGAACCCGTCGACGTTCCGTGCGCGTGTCGGTTCCCTGCCGATAGGTTGCCTCTTCATCACAAACGAGCGAAAGGGTGAACGATTGTACCGAAAGCCGGCCTGCCTGGGAGAGATAGATCCGGTAGTTCTCGCCAGGAAAAATCGGATGATCCGAGATCTCCAGGCTGGTTGGTCCGATCGCGGTCGCGAAGAGCAACAGACGGAACAGATAGTACAACGTTGCGATGCCAATTGCCGCAAACGGAATCACTAACGCCGTCAGCAGCCAATCGGGTTCGCCCGCCAAATGTTTACCAACCGCCAACACCAGAAGCCACGAGACCATCCCGTTCCAAACCAGATTGAAGACTCCCACGGCCAGCAACTGCCAGCCTGGCGAGCGCGTGATCGGCAGACGGTAGGCCAGCTTGATTCCCGGGCTGTTGGTCAGATTGACATCGCGCGGTACCGTCGGAAAATCTTTGGGTGAAGGCAGCGTGTCTGCGAGGAGATCGATGTTCGTGGCGCGTTTGGCCAACGCACGGCGATGCTCTGCCGTCGTGCGAATCAGCAGGATCGTGTAGATCAATCCGCTGGCCCCAATCAGGATCAAGATCGCAAGGACCACCAGGCTGAGCCACAGCCAGATGTTCCACTGGCCCACGTTCTCACCCCGGATCAGCTCCGTAGTAACGATGGCTGCCAAGGAGATCGATCCGAACAGGAAGAGGGCGGCAAAGATGATTCCTTCGCCGGCCGTGCCGACCAGCTTGGAACCCGTACGGCGATCCCCCCGCTTCTTTTCCCATAAACGGAATCGACGCGACACGGTTTGGTTCTCTCGCCAGATGATCGTCGGTTACGAAAAGCGGCCCTCAACGCGTTCGCCAATTCACGCGTGTCGCCTATTGTATCGCAGGCTGGGGCCTTTGTGACAATCCCGGTCTGGCGACTCAGCCGCTGGAGAAGATCGATCATGGCACCGCGTTCGCAGCTCTTGTTTGCCGTACCACTCATCGCCCTCGGATTCCTGACGTGCACGCTGCGTGCCGGCGATTGGCCCCAGATTCTGGGGCCTCAGCGGAATGGCCAGGCAGTGGGCGAGCAGCTATCCGATCGATGGGCCAAGGATCCGACGGAATTGTGGCGATCCGATCTGGGTGAGGGTTACGCGGGGCCGGCAGTTGTCGGCTCGCGCGTTTACGTCTTCCATCGTGTCGAGGACGAGGAGGTGCTCGAAGCGTTGGACCTGCAATCCGGAAAGCAACTTTGGCAGGTCACTTTTCCGGCGGACTATCGTGGTGGGATCGATCCCGACACAGGGCCACGTTGCGTTCCCCTGGTTGCCATGGATCGTGTGGTGGTCTTCGGTGCGGCGGGCGTAGCACGATGCGTGGACGGTAAGGGGCAAATTGTCTGGACCCGCGACTTGTACCAGGAATTCGAAGCACAAGAAGGATATTTTGGCGCCGGCAGCAGCCCGATCCTGGTGGGCGATAACGTGCTCTTCAACGTCGGTGGTACGTCGACATCGGGAATTGTTGCCCTGTCACTCGAGACGGGGGAGGTCATTTGGAAGGCCGGTGATGAGGCAGCGAGCTATTCATCGCCGACCGCGTTCCTGCAGGCAGGTCAGCTGCGTGTCGCTTTCGTGACCCGGTTGAATCTCTTGATTGCCGATCCATCGACGGGTCGAGTTCTGATCCGACAACCCTTCGGCAAACGAGGTCCCACCGTGAACGCGGCGACGCCGCTGGCGGTCGGTGGTCGGTTGTTTCTTACGTCCAGCTACGGCATCGGTGCCCAGATGTGGGATCTCCAGAATGCGAAGAGCCGTCTGGTTTGGAGTAATGACGAGGCTTTGTCCAGCCAGTACAACACTCCAATTTGGCATGCGGGGCATTTGTTTGGCATTCACGGCCGTGAGGACCTCGGACCGGCAGAGTTGCGGTGCGTCGAGGCAGGCACAGGCAGGGTGGCCTGGACCGAACGCGATTTTGGCGTCGCTCACTTAATCCTGGCCGATGAGAAGCTGCTGGTGCTCAAATCCGATGGAACATTGATCCTGGCCCGACCGTCTCCCGAACGCTTTCAACCGTTGGCACAGGTGACCGTTTCGCGGTCTACCACGCGGGCGCTGCCGGCCCTCAGCCAAGGTCGATTCTTGTTTCGCGAGAATCGAGGCGGTGGTGGAGCGCTGGTCTGCTTGGCGTTGCCCTAGCAACTCTTTCCGCCGGGAGTCGGCCGCGGAAGAGCGCGGAAAAACACGGAGGGAGAGGAGAGCAACCACGGATGGGACGGAGAAAACGGATGTACACGGATTGAGCGGAAGAGATCGGTACATGTTTCTCGGTGCCAATCCGTTACCTCCGTTCCATCCGTGGTTGCTCTTCGATCTGCCGTATTTCGACGCACGGCATCGTGCGACTCGTGCGTCACAACGCGCGTTGTAGTCCAGAGGAGCTGTCCAAGGAAGCCGTTCCTGCAGGCCGACTAGTCCCAACCCTTGCCATTCTTGCGCGTACCACAGATGGCAACCTCCAGTCCCAGTTCATCCGCCATCGCAGCTTTTGCCAGCATCGCCTTGTCAGCCTCATCGGCGCTGTTCGCGTAGGCGACTTGAATGTGGTTGCTCTTGTGGCGCGCCATCATTTGGTCGCGGGTAACGCCGTAGGTCACCGCGTGCATGATGGGCCATTGGGGAGTTGTTGCCTGCCAGCGGCGGTCGGTTTCCTGGTCGGGCAACTCGATCACCTCGGCGCGACCAAGGTCCATCTTCAACTTGCCTTTTT
The DNA here is from genome assembly GCA_964522605.1 of uncultured Pirellulaceae bacterium. GTDB lineage: Bacteria > Planctomycetota > Planctomycetia > Pirellulales > Pirellulaceae > CAVZLD01. Next base: position 12,551 of record CAZFWV010000055.1, on the reverse strand, counting down.
CGATGAAGATCCGCGACCAGACGATCTCCCCGGGATGCGAAATGCCCTTCAACGTGCCACCGCCGTTGGGGAAATACATTGCCGGTTGGCGCTCGCTGGAGGCGCCCTGCCAGCCGCCAATGAAATGAGCGGGGGGAGCGGAACCGCTAATCAAGAAGACCCATACGTATTGATCGGTGGTGCCGGACTCGTCCCCGTCACCCCACCGAAGATCGTGCAGGGTGTTTTCCGGTGGCTGGTCCATGGCGCGATGCACGCGAAAGGTCATCAGGCCATCCAATCCGGCGCACTCATCGACTTCATTGAAGTGAGGCAATGGATCACCAGGGCGCAAGACGTGCTGGCCGGTTCGGTCCCGGACCGGCGGACGGTCGGCATTGTTCAGCGTTCCTTCCACGAGGTCGCTGGCGGGCATGAGATCCTTCAATCCCTGCTGGTATTGAATGCCGATCGTGGCGCAACCAAAGTCGTCGGCGAGTCGAACCGCGGCAATGTACATCTTGCACTGCATGCGGATCTGATCGTCAGTCAAATGTTCTTCGTGAATGGGTCCCGTGTGGAACTTCATTCCTCGTTGTTCCATCCAGCCGCGCACCTCGTCGGCCTCGGTGTCGCTGACCTGAGTTGACTCATAATAGAGCGCCGACTGACTCAATCGCTCCTTGTAGACTCCCGTGGGGTTGAGCAGATGATCCGGGATGATCGCATTGAACATCCCCATGCATCCCTCGTCGAAAACGCCCATGATGGCCTTTTCCCGTTGAAGCTGATGAGCGAGCGCACGCCCTAATTTCTTCGCATTCGAGGGAACCTTGACGTGGGACCATGCCGTGACGTGGCTCGTGTCGTGACGCACTCGACCCTTGGTTAGCCACTGTTTCAGCCGATGGCGGAATCGCTCGTCTTCGAAATCCTCGCTCCATAGCGTCGAGTACTTTACGCCGGCTTTGGTCAAGGAGCCGTTGAGATTGAGCATGCCCACCAAACCGGGCCACGTACCGGACCAGTTGGCAACGGTCAGAATGGGGCCTTTGTGCGTGATCAGGCCATGAAGCAGGTGATGGGAATACTGCCAAACGGCTTCGGCGACGATCAGCGGTGCATGCGGATCGATTTTGGCAAAGACCTCCATGCCTTCTTTTTGGGACCCGATGAAGCCGTGTTGCTCATCTGGCTTGAACGGATGAGCGCGGACCAGGTTGTAATCACACGCCTGTACTGCCGTTGCCAGAGCGGTTTCCATTTCGTGTTGCGCGGCCCAACACTTCTGGTTCGCCGACAATCGCAGGTCACCGTTGGCCACGAGCAAGACATCTCGTTTTCCAACCTTGGGGATCTTCACCGCTTCCGGCATCGTATAGGTCATTTCCGCACCCCTTCGCTGCATCTGGTGGGTCAAGCAAAGTCCCAAAAAATCAGCGATTCATCATAACGGCCGCGATTTGCCGAGCCTAGTAGCTTGTGCCGGCCTGATCTTGGATTGTGCACCGTGGCCGGGCAAGGTCGGCGGCCTTGAGTCGCCCTCGCGACGGTCTATAATTGGACCGACTGGTTTGCCCAGTCCCTAATCCCCAGGATTCACTCCTCGTCTAACTCGTCGACATCGATCGACGATTCATCATGTCGTCTTCGCGACTTCGGAAGCAAATCGCGTGGGAGGCAGCCCGGCGGCTGTACGACCGGCGAGAATCGGAATACTACCGCGCGAAAATGAAAGCGGCGCGGCAGATCTGTAAAGGATGGGTGAAGCCCGCGGACCTGCCGAGTAATGCGGAAATCCGTGATCAGGTCCAACGTCTAGCATACAGCCTGGAGGGCGACTCGCGCATTGAGGACTTGCGCGAGATGCGACTGGAGGCGCTACGGATCATGCAGATCCTGCACCGCTTTCGGCCTCGATTGATTGGCAGCGTCCTGACCGGCTTCACGCGACGTGGCTCCGATATCGATATTCACGTATTCTCGGACAGCACCGAGGCCGTCCTTTTGGCCTTGGAGGACGAGGGGGAAGTATTTGATGTGGAGCGCAAGAAGGTGCGGAAACATGGCGAAGAACGGATCTTCACTCATGTCCATCTGCAAGGTCGTTTTCCGATCGAACTGACCATCTATCCCTCCAGCAAGGCACACGTCGTCTTCCGCAGTTCGGTGACCGGTAAGGCAATGGAACGTGCCAGCCAGGCAGAACTCGAAGAACTGCTTCGGCGTGAGTATCCGGATCTCGACTTGGAGCAAGCGATTCAGGAAGTCAATGATCGAGTCGATCGATTTCAAGTCTACGAAGCCTTACTGCTGCCATTGGAGAATGTGCAGCAAAGCCGCAAATACCATCCTGAAGGCGACGTGTTGTATCACAGCCTCCAGGTCTTCGAGCAGGCGCGCGAGCGTCTGCCGTACGACGAAGAGTTTCTGCTGGCGGCACTGTTGCATGACGTGGGCAAGGGAATCGATTCGACCAATCACGTGGACGCGGGACTCGAAGCGTTGGAAGGTTTCATCACGGAGCGTACTGCTTGGATGATTGCACATCATATGGAGGCGCAGGCGATTCGAGATGGAACGCTGGGCGTCCGAGCTCATCGTCGGTTGCGGGAAAACGACAGCTACGAAGAACTTTGTCTGCTCGCGGAATGCGATCGGCTGGGGCGGCAGGTCGGGGTCCGTGTCCTGGATGTCGATGAGGCGCTCGAGTATCTGCGCGAACTGTCGCGGATGTGCGGTTAACCGGATCCGTCACCGATCAGACGATGCTGGATCGTGGCCAGGATGACGGCCGCGACGACCGACTTGGGGCCCGACGCGGTTTCCAGGATTGCGCCTGTTGGGGCCACGATTTCGACGCTGGTTTCGGTCGCATCCATCGCCGACGGGGAATTGAGGATCATCAGATCGCACCGCTTCTGCTCGAGTTTTCGCAGGGCGCGAAAGTGATGATCCTGGGTCTCCAGCGCAAAGCCCACGACCCATTGATTCGGGCGTTTTTGTGCGCCCAGAGCCGCCACGATATCAGGCGTCTCCACGAGTTCCAGAATCAAGGGACTGCCCGTTTTCGCGATCTTCTGCCGCTGCACACGGACCGGCCGATAATCGCAAGGGGCCGCAACGCCGATCAGACCATCGCAACGGACAAACTGATCCTGGGCCGCCTGATGCATTTCGTCGGTCGTGATTACAGAGTGGACTTCGGCTTCCGACGGATACTCAATCGCAACCGGTCCGCTGACGATGACCACCTCATGACCCGCGTCCAATGCCGCCTGGGCTAAAGCAGATCCCATGCGCCCACTGGAGCCGTTCGTCAGGTACCGGACCGGGTCGAGATACTGACGAGTCGGGCCGGAAGTGATCAGAATACGGGCCATGCAAACCGACCGAGGCAAAAGGGAGCGAGCGGTGAAGCGTGACGCACGGTTCGGCAGCGCCGCAACCAAAGGGGATGGGGTGGCTGGCGGCAGAGCGAAGCGATGCCCCAGCTGCGGGAAAGCTGGGGCTTCACTACGTTCAGCCGCCAGCCACTCTTCCTCTTGATGGAATTTGCGCCGCCCGGCAAGAAACTTGCCGTTAGGAGTGCAGAGATTGAACGGGGACGGATTCGAGACCTGCCGAACGGCGGGCAACCGCGGTGGCCCATCACAGCAACGCCTGGATTGCGGCGAGGATTTTCTCCGGCGCGGCCATGCGGCCGACACCCGCTTGACGACAACTGAGCCAACCTTCCTCAGGATCCACAAAGTGGACTCCGTCCTCCCGCAACTGACGGACGTTCCGCTGGACCGCCGGTTGACTCCACATCTGGCTGTTCATGGCTGGCGCCAGCAGGACCGGACCGCCGAAGCACAAGTAGGTCGTGGACAACAAGTCGTCGGCCAAACCGAGTGCCGCCTTCGCCAGAAAATCGGCGGTGGCGGGCGCGACACAGCATACTTCCGCCGACTGCGAGAGCTGGATGTGTGCTCCGAGTGGAAATCGCGGATCAAACACATCCGTGGCAACCGGCTGCCCCACGAGTGCCGCAAACGTTGCTTCGCCAACGAACTGCCGTGCGGCGGGAGTCATCACCACCCGGACCTGCGCTCCGGCTTGAACCAGTTGGCTGACCAAGCCCACCGTCTTATAGGCAGCAATTCCACCCGTCACGCCGATCAGCAGTCTGCGGCCGTTCATAGATCTGTTGGATTCATATCCGTGAGGGCCGAGAGACCTTCCGATTCTCCACTGATCCGGACTTCGTTGGATGTGTCCAGAAAGATCTTGTCCTGCAGGATTTCCTGCAGCACGATCTCCATCTTGTTCTCGGTATTCACGTCGACCAGCGGTCGGCTGCCCGCATTGAGCGCCACCAGACGCTTCTGGATGAGCGTCGAGAGCTTAAACCGTCCACCGACCTTGTTGACAATTCCCTCTTCTTTCAGTTCTTCCAGCATTAAGCCTTCCCCCATGGTTGTTCAGCTGTCGGCGGAGCACATCAGCAATCGGCAGATTTCCGACGCGGCCGCCTCGAGCGAATCATTGACGATTTCGTACGTGTATTGGTCCTTAAACTGCCATTCCTGCCGCGCCACTTCGAGGCGTCGTTGGATCGTTTCTTCCGTTTCCGTACCCCGCCCCCGTAACCGGTGCTCCAGCTCCTCGAGATTCGCGGTCCGCACAAAAAAGGAGATCGCTTCGGGATACTGCGCAACGACGGCCCGCATGCCCTGAACGTCAATCTCTAAGAGTACCCATTTCCCCGCAGCCAGGCCAGTCGCGACTTCTTCACGCAGGGTGCCATACCAGTACCCGCGACCGAAGACTTCGAAGCACTCGATGAACTCGCCGTCGGCACGCTTCTGGTGGAAATCCTCCGGTGTCAGGAAGTAATAGTCCCGACCATGCCGTTCGCCAGGTCGCGGGGGTCGAGTCGTGGCCGAAACGCTGACCATCAGCGGCAGCCGGCAGTCCTCCAGCAACTGCTTCACCAGCGTGGACTTGCCCGCACCCGAAGGCCCCGAAATGATGACCAAACGTCCAGAATTCATCGCTTAGCAGAGTCCTCCCGACAGCTCCCGCTCTGCAGCGCCGTGAAGAATCCGCGTCCCCGGTGTCGGTCAACATCTGAGCGTAGCCGAAGTCGTGAGACTTCGGGAGGTCCGTCGCTGCCATCCGAATTCTCACGAATTCGGCTACAAGAAGCCCCACGGCAGTGCCTCTCCAGTTGCCCCACGGTCGCCCCTACTCGATGTTCTGGACCATTTCCCGCAACCGTTCGATGTTCGTCTTGATCTGCACGACATGGCGGGCGGTTTGGGCGTCGCCCGCCTTCGACCCAATGGTGTTCGTTTCCCGCAACATCTCCTGAATCAGAAAGTCGAGTTTTCGGCCCGCCGAATCTTCATTTGCCAGGATGGTCTCGAACTGGTCCAGATGACTCGCTAGGCGGACAATCTCTTCCGAGATATCCATCCGGTCCGAGAACAGACCGACTTCCTTGACAATGTCACTTGGCTCAATCTGCAGATCGTAGGGTTCGAGCAAGGCGTTGAGTCGCTCGGTCAGCCGTGTCTGGTAGCCCTGAATGATTTCCGGCACGCGTACGCGAATCTGTTCCAGCTCGCCCTGAATGGTCTGGGCGTTGGCCCGGAGATCCGCTTCCATTGCTTCGCCCTCGCGCTGGCGCATCGTGTTCAGCCGCTCGAGCGAAAGCTTCACGGTCTGCTCGATCAACGGCCATTCACTTTCCAGGTCGGGATGTGGTTCGTCTGTTTCCTGCACGACACCGGGCAGCACGAGGAGGGCATCCAGGCGGACGTCATCCGACGCGGCCAGCTGCTGACGGATCGCAGCCAGCTGGCGGTAGTAACCTGCCAGAATGGGCACATTGATCTGATAGTCCTGAGCACTCGGCGGTCGCTCGACTAGCAGATTCAGCTGGATGGCTCCCCGGTGCACGTCCTGGCGGACGAGCGCTTCCAATCTCGCCTCGAGAGCGGCGTAACCGTCGGGAAGGCGACAGGAAAGCTTTAAATGCCGATTGTTGACGGCCCGGATTTCAACCCGGACCGTCACCTCGTCGGTTTCCAATCGGGCATCGCCAAAACCTGTCATGCTCAGCAGCACGGTCCGTCGACCTCCGAATCGGCGTCAGTCTTTCGTCGAGCTCACCCGACGTTGCCTGAGCCGTCACGATGTTGAGCGCGGCACGCTGCCGCGGAAAGAGCCTTTCAGTCGACCGGATCGCGTCAATTCTCTTCCGGCGAAGCGGGTGGCGTGCCGGGGCTTTCCGGTGCCGTTTCGGTCGTCGGAGTGGAGGGGAACGTCATGTCCTCGGGGCCGCTCGCTTCGGGGCGTGGTGGGACCGTTGTTTCACCCTGAGGCGCAGAGGAGTCGGGTACAACTTGCGTTGCGCTCGGACCGGACTCAAATACGTTCGTCGGATTTCCGAGGAATTTCACGGCCGCGATGCACATCAGGATCCAAAACAGCGAGATCCCAATCGTAACGCGCGTGAAGGTGTCACCGGCTTTGGTGCCGAAAGCACTTTGGCCACCCATGCCGCCAAACGCGCCGGCCAAACCACCGCCGCGTCCGCGTTGGACCAGCACCAGCAGGATGAGAAACACTGCGGTGATCGTGAGGACGAAACCGAAGAAGACATGCCAAAAGCTGGCAATCAAAATCATGTGCGACATCCAGCAATTCCTCATGCGTGAATCGAATGGATCAGCCCGCGAGCGACTGTGCAGCGGCACGGACGATGGCCAGGAAATGGTCCGCCTGGAGCGACGCACCGCCCACCAGAGCGCCGTCGATGTTGGGCTGCGTCATTAACTCCAACGCGTTGTCCGGCTTGACGCTACCGCCGTACTGAATGCGAATACTCTCCGCAATGCTGCTGCCACACCGCTCGGTCAACAGGCGGCGAATCATCGCGTGGACCTCTTCGGCCTGCTCCGGCGTGGCCACTTGACCTGTGCCGATCGCCCAAACCGGTTCGTAGGCGATCACCGTACGCTGCATGTCCTCGGGGCTGCATTCCGCGAAGGAACCGGCGAATTGATCTGCGATGACGTCCAGCGTCTTTCCGGCCTGACGCTGTTCGAGCAACTCGCCAACACAGACGATTGGTGTCAGCTTGGTTGCCAAGACAGCCTTCAGTTTCGAGTTGACGTCGGCGTTGCTTTCTCCCATCAAGTTCCGTCGTTCGCTGTGCCCCAGAATGACATATTGGCAACCGAGATCTTCCACCATGCTAGCGCTGATTTCGCCCGTGAAGGCCCCGGACTTTTCGTGATAGACGTTCTGCGCCCCGACTCCGACAGGGGAGCTCTTGATCGCCTGGATCACGGGATCCAGATACAGACTGGGAGGGCAGACCGCAACATCCACTCCGCCGTCCGCCGCCGTCTGCGCCGCAACGGCCGTTGCCAGCGCGACAGAGCTTTCGCGCGTCAGGTTCATCTTCCAATTTCCAGCGACAAACGGTCGTCTCACGCTCTCACTCCTACCCGTCATGATTCGTCGTCGGCTCGGCAGCAAGACCGGACCCACGGGGTGCGTCTCCGCTGGCTGCCGCAGAAAAGTTAATCCCGCAGTGTAGCAGCACGGGCCCCACCTCGTCGAGCCTAGCTGCGAACGGCCCGACGGCTTTCCGTTTCCGCCGGTCGATCCCGCGATCCGTACGGGAAATCGCGGAACTGATCCGCCCGCTGGGGCGTCCCTCTCAATGTTCTCGTTGGCTGCGTCGGTCGAAATTCCTCGGGACTCAGCTTCGGTCGCCCGCCGCGGACTTGGACGTTCCATGGCCTCGGCTTCAGACGGCCATGATGTTCTGGGGTCAGCAAATGGGGAGACTCTGTGATGCAAAACGCTACCCATACGAAACTAGGCGGCGAATTTGTTTGGCGCGGGTGGCTTGGCTTGGCAGCGGGATGGCTCGTGTTCGCCTTGATTTGCCGGGCGGCGGCTGCGGGTGACGAGGGGATCGCAGGGGAGATCGGGCAAGAAGTGACTCAGGGCGCACTGCGGACGATTGGGCCCGACGGTCAGTTGGTGGAGTGTCCGTTGAAGCACACGGACGTCCAGGCGGAGATCTCCGGGTTTGTTGCCCGGGTTCGCGTTACGCAGACTTTCTCCAACCCGCTTGATCGACGCATTGAAGCGACTTACGTCTTCCCGCTACCCCATCAGGCGGCCGTCGACCAGATGACGATGGTGCTGGGAGATCGACGAATCGAAGGTCAGATTCGACGCCGCGCCGAGGCCCGTCAGATCTATGAGCAGGCCCTGGCTCAGGGGCAGACGGCGGCTCTGTTGGAGCAAGAGCGGCCGAATATCTTCACACAGTCGGTCGCGAACATCGAACCGGGACAGGAAGTACGCGTCGAGATCTCGTACGTCGACGTGCTGCGGTATGACCTCGGAGTCTACGAGTTTCAATTCCCGATGGTGGTCGGCCCGCGCTACAATCCCGGGTCGGTGATTCGGCCTGGCGAGCCTCTTCCGGACAACCTGCAGGGAAAAGTCGCTACCCCGACGCCCGACACGGCGCGTGTTCCCGACGCCTCCCGGATTAGTCCTCCCGTTTTGAAGCCCGGATCTCGGAACGGTCATGACATCATGTTGTCCGTACGTCTTGATGCGGGTGTTCCGCTCCAGGATCTGGAAGTTTCGAATCACCAGGTCGCGATCAAACAGGACGCTCCCCGTTTGGCGCAGATCACTCTGGCCCCCGAAGATACGATTCCCAACAAGGATTTTGTGTTGCGGTACACCGTGGTTGGACCACGACCGGAAATGGCACTGCTGACGCATACCGGCCGACATTCGGCCGATGCCACGCGGCTGGGCGAAGGCTATTTCATGCTGATGGTGCAACCGCAGGAGGATGAACGGCTGCGGCAGATGCCGCCGCGGGAAATCGTCTTCCTGGTCGATGTTTCGGGATCGATGCGCGGCGACAAGACCGCCCTGGTCATTCGCACGATGAGTGAAATGCTGCGCCAATGCCGCGAGCAAGACACCGTGCAGGTCGTGACATTCGCCAACCAGTCCCACAAGCTCTTTCCGGATCCCGTTCCCGTCAACGAGACGAATCGGCGAAAGGCGCTGGCGTTCTCCGAGACGCTGCAGGGCAGCGGTGGGACCGAGATGCTGCGCGGCGTCCAAATGGCGATCGACGAGCCGGTTGATGCCGAGCGATTGCGCATCGTGGTCATGCTCACCGATGGCTTCATCGGGAATGAGAGCGAGATCATCGAGCACGTCGGCAAGAAGTGTGGGGATCGGATTCGTTTCTGGGCGATTGGCATCGGTAGTTCCCCGAACATGTTCCTGATCGATGGCGTGGCGCGGCAGGGTGGAGGCATGGGGAAGGAATTGGGGTTGAATGACGACCCCGTGGCACTGTCCCAGGAAGTCATGACTCGGATCCAGCGGGCCCAATTGGCCGAGGTGAGCATCGACTGGGGTGGGCTAGCGGTCCGCGAGACCTTTCCGACTCGAATTCCCGAATTGTGGGCCGGTCGGCCAATCGTCGTGTTTGGTCGGTACGGTGGATCCGCATCCGCACACGAGATCAGAATTCGAGGAACAGTCGAGGGAGAACCGGTCGAGTGGCAACTGCGAGCCGACTTCCCGGCCTCGGCCACAGCACATGACGTGTTGGCCAACGTCTGGGCTCGCCAGAAGATCGAAGATCTGATGCAGCAAAGCTTCTATCAGGGCTCGCCAGCCGTCGAGGAAGAGGTTACGCAATTGGCACTCGATTATCGGCTAATGAGTCCCTATACGAGCTTCGTGGCGGTGGACCGTGAGCAGCCAATCCAGGACTCGGTCGATTCCCCCGTGCGGATGCCGGTGCCCATTCCATTGCCCGAAGGCGCCGTCTGGGAGGGGTTCTTTGGAGACCAGGATGTGCTGGTCGAATCCCTGCAGCCGCTCACCGTTCGCGCGTATTATCGAGCACGAGGAGGGACGATGCTGTCGCTGGAGCGAGCGGCTGCACAGCCCACTCCTTGGTACGCAGCAACGGCGGGAAAATCCGCCTTGGCTCAACTCGGCACGTCAGTCGCCCCGAGTGCGCCTGCGTCGACGCCGGTCGCCACGTTCGGTCGACCACTCCGACGAAGCGGTGCATCCAGCACAGCCGGCGGTTTGCCCGCGCTACGCCGATCCACCTCCTTCGGATTCGGCGCGTCGCCCAGCTCCACGTCTCGTGGCCAGCTGCGGTTACTGGGCATCCCGGCTAATGGTCGAGGATGGGCGAATTCACTCGACGGGTTGAGCCCCGTCGCCGGATATCAACTTGTATTGCCCGAGGCCGTGCAACCCCTCACAAATCTGCTCCGTCAGCTGCAGCAAGACGTTGTCCAGTTGCGTGAAGCGGGACGTTTGGCAGAGGCCGAAGCAGCACTTTCCGCGTGGCAGCTCCTGCAGCACTTCGGAGTGCCGCTGACCGAGTCTCCCGGAGAGGACTTCCCGACCGCGGTAGATCTGCGCCAGCAACAGGTCGATCGGTGGCGCGAGCAGCTGCCGGCGCTCGATCGTTCTATCTCTCTCGAACTGCGCGACCAGTCTCTTCAAAAAGCAATCCAAATGCTTGCGACTGCCGCAGGACTCGAGTTGAATCTGAAGGACAACACGATTGACGATGCAGCGGAGCTGCTGAATCGCGATCAGCTGCGGATCTCCTACCTGTCGGTCGAGTCACGTCCCGTTTGGGAGACGTTGGACGCAATCCTCTTTCCTTTCCGGATTCAGTGGGTGGTGGATTCCGCCAGTCAGGTGGATTTGGCAACCGCTCGCTGTCTGCCGTATCGGTCCGCCTGGGTGTATCAGGTCCACGACTTGGCCTGGCCGTTAGAGACGGAATTTGACACGACAGACGACGATCCGGCGCGACATGACAAAGTGCTCCGGAAGCTGAATGAATTCCTCGAGACCGTCCGGCAGTCCGCGAAACCGAGCGAAAAGGATGCCATCTACCTCTTGGCGACCGGTGAGTTGTTTGTCCTAGGCGATTCTCGCCTGCATCAGGCAGTTGCTTCCTGCATTCAAAAGTTGAGTGACGTCGATGCAGAAACCGTCCCCGGAGTCCTACGTGACCTGCGTCCAACCGTTCGGAAACGATTGGATGAGCGCCAGACACAGATCCAAGCACGACAGCAGTTGTTACGTTGGCAGCGACTGGCCGCGCTGCACGAGAAAGCATCCTGGGCTCTGCTGGCCGATGCTGCCGTTGGGAATCTGAACGAACGCGCTCTGACCGAGTTGGGAATTGCGTGGCACGACGCGGAAACCGGTTCCATGCTCCAGGACGACCGGTTCGCCCTTCTCCTCACTCGTTCCCTGTGGACGCTTCAGCAGTCCGCGGCGGCGCTTCCTCAGTCGGAACCTCTGGCCGAACTGGTGCGTCATGCTCGGGAAATGAGTCGCGAGATGATGGGCCGCACCGCAGAGCACCTTGCGAAACAACCGGATGAAGCTCGACTGTGGACTGCCATGCTGACCGGTCTCGTCGAACCCGAGATCGTGTCTCCTCAGACGATCCTGAAGGCTGCTGAAGTCCTGTCGGATTCAGCGGCGGAGATGGGGTCGCTGGGCCAGGCCGTTGCCCAGACGCTACTGCAATCGGAGTCGTCGCCGGCGCTCCAGCAGCAGGTGTCCATCACGCGGACGGTTCCGTTACTCCCGGAAACGGTGGTTTTGACGGCCCTGGCTTGCCAGCGGGTGGGAGGAGACGCGTGGAGCACCTTCCGAGCCAATTCGTCCGACTGGCTCGGAAACCAGCCCCTGCCGGGCGAGGTGATCGTCTTGATCCATCGACTGCCGGGGTCGACATTCCATTGATCGTTTCGCCCCCAATCGACGATCGCCACCGCGAGGATGTAGTAACCTCTTCTGAGTCATCAGCTTCTCAACTGCGCAACCTTTGGGTTCGAGGCGACCTCGGACCAGTTCCTGAGTCGGGGTCCGTGGGCACGGCGCAATCATGGTTCGGCGCCGATCGACTTTTCGTAATCCGTGCTTCTGAGGTGAGTGTCAGGACTGATGCGACCGGCACCCCTGGTATCGCTGTCTGTCAATCTGCGGAAAAAAAGGAACCTAGGCTGAGTAACTAAGTTTTGCGTTCCGGGCAATCCGATACGAACGCATGACCTGAGTAACGGTACTCAGCTGCATCGCCACGAGTCGCTCACGAGCGTCGCCGCCAGGAAGAGAAGATTGTGCGGGACCCGAGCCCTGGCGATCAGGGTGTCACGTGAGTCTTTCGTCTGTGGGACACTAATTAGGAGCCCTCCCATGAAAGTCCGTTTTGTCGCGCCGGCGCTGCTCGCCGTTGCTCTGCTAGCGCTGAGCAGCAGCAGCGCATTCGCTGGCCTATTTTCGCACGGCTGTAGCAGCGGCTGCTGCGAGCCGGCATGCGGCGCTCCCGTCGTCGTGGCCGACGCTTGCTGCGAGCCGGTAGCCTGCTGCCCCGCCCCCCGTCACCGCCTGGGTGGACTTTTCGCCCGCCTGCGTTGCCATCGTCCGTTGTTGGGTCTCCATCGCGGATGTGGCGGCTGCTGTGAAGT
>CAZFWV010000054.1:14244-26394 GCA_964522605.1 uncultured Pirellulaceae bacterium | reverse complement strand
CGCGCGACGTGACGTATCTCGACTCGCGATCGAGTACGAGTACGAGTACCGTTTCACTGAGTACGAGTACGATGTTCCGGATGGACTCGGGTTAGATGTAGACGCGTCGGTTGTAGATATACCATTCGACGACCAGGACGCCGAGCGCGCCGAGCAGCAAGAACTTCCAGGCTTCGCGCCGGGTACTTTCCAGAGCGGTGCTGCTCTCGATCTTTTCGTACTCGGTATTGACCTTCTCTTCCGGTACTAGATTGCTTTCGATCGGATCGAACAGGTTGACGGCGAATCGCTGCGAGGCCTGTTTCTGGTTTGGCTCGCGCACGGAGTAGATCCCTACCTGGTCGGTACCGCCGAAGACGAACGAGTTCTGGGGTCCGCGCTGCAGTTGCGTAACCTGTCCCTGCGGTCCTTCGATTTCGATCGTTTCGACCGGTGAAGTTGTCCGTAACGTGATCGGCTGGCCCGGCTGCGCCGCACTCTGCGCCGCTTCCGGCTGCGCTCCACCCAGATAGGTTAAGACGTTGCCCAGGAAGAGCGGATAGCTGGTGCGGATTGGCCAATCGGTGTTGGCATACCGTTCGCCCTGTTCGTTCTGGCCGACGATCTCGAAGGCCTGGACAAGATCCTCAAAACCTTCGCGCGGCGCGATTCCCATCAGAATGCCGCGGTGAGAATCGATCAGTACGGTGGCCGACGTGGGCAACTTCAAAGGGCGAGCGGTTACGATCCACTTGAGGTTGCCGAGTTCCACGAAGCGCATCAAGGGATGGGCCCGATCCGTATCGATGATCTGAGGCAACTCCACCGCTGCTTCGGCCGACCAGCGATCGTCGGGAGGAATTTCGCCAATGAAGTAGGTGTTGCAGCGTGGCATCTGGGGGGGAGTGCACTGATCGTAGATGATCAGATCGTACGCGCCCGAGTCGGCCTTTTGCTGATATTCGGGCGTCGTCAGAATCTCCGGACCGGCCAGTTCAACGATCGCCAACCGCTGGGCGACGGGGGTGCCCAGCGCGGTCTGGAGTGCATCATTGCGAGGCGTTACAAGCAGCACCTGAGATTGGCGGATCGGATTGATGTTGGCGAACGCTTGATTATCAATCGCCAACCCGTCAGCCTGTTCGATCTGCAGTCGAAGAACGCCCGAAGGGACGGAGTCGAGCACGAATTCAACCCCCGCTTCTCCTTCAACCGGAACGCGGACTGCCGTTGCATCAATCAGTTGCTCGGAGGAATCGGGTTCCTGAAGATACAGATTGACAGTGACTTCTTCCTCTTCCGGACCAAAGTTCTGTAACCGACCGAAGACCTGAATCTGATCGGGGCGATCCGACGACTGGGCAGTATTGAACGCCATGATTCCGACATTTTTCGGCAGCTCCGATCCCAAGCGAACGTAGGTTGGCTTCAGATGACCCATGGCGAATTGTGGCGTACTGCGAAATCGGCCGTCACTGAAGATCACGAGCCCCGCGGGCATCGCTTCGGCCGCGGCGACGTCGGTTGTGTCAGTTCCGGTCCGACCCGGGTTCGCCAGGCCGGCGGCCACGCGCAAGGCCTCCTCCAGTTGCGTACCGTGCTGCGTCGGTTGAATCGCTTCAATCCTCCGTTTGAGCAGTCGGCGATTGTCGGTGAACGGCTGTTCGACGATTGCCCGATCGGAAAAACTGATCACCATAGCCACGCTACTTGGGCGCAATTGCTGGTCAATCAGTTCGATTAACTGAGACTTTGCGGCCTCAAGTCGACTGGGTTCGACATCGGTTGCACTCATGCTGGCCGACGTGTCGACCAGGAAGATATATCGATCCTCGACCAGCTTCGAACCGCGCCAGCTGGGGCGGAGACAGGTCAGAATCGCCAGCAGCAACAGCAGCAGTTGCAGGAAGAGCAGCAAATTTTGCCGCAGTCGTTGCCAGAGGCTGTTGACGTGGAGATCTTCCAGCGTGCGGTGCCAGAGATACGTGCTGGGGACTTCGAGTGGCTGTCGTTTCAGCTTGAGGAAGTACAGCAGCACAACCAGAGGCGGCAGGGCACCGAGGATCATCCACTGCCAAACCGTCAGTGTGCGGTAGGAATCGTTCAGCAGTTCACTCAATCGGAAGAACCAGTCATTCATCGCACCAGCCCCCGTTGACGAAGGTAGGTGCTGACCAGTCGGTCGACGGGAATCTGTGTATTGGTCAGCAGGTAACTGATCCCACGACGATTGCAGAAATCGCGCGCTCCATCCACAAACGATGCGAGCGTCTTCTTGTAGCGTTCCAGCAGTGGCCGGCTGACAGTGATTTCTGCGATATCGTCATCTTCGCAGTCGACCAGTTTCAAATCTCCGGTGATCTCCGGGTTCAGCTCTTCGGGTGACAGGATTTGAATTACGTAGAGATCCAGGTCGCGCGCCAGCAGATAACGTAAGGCACTCTCGTACCCCTGTTTATCCATTAGGTCGGTCAACAAGACGACGATCCCCCTGCCTCGGTTTCGCAGGCAGTAGTTCCGAATCCCGACTTCCAGCGATTGGTTGTCACCCGGCTCGATCGACTCCAGATACTCGGTCATGCGCCACAGGCTCTGGCGTCCACGGAGGATGGGGGATGGAGCCGACACGGATTGCCCGAGCGTATCAATCTTTACGCGATCGGCGCGACACAATCCGACAAACCCCAATGCGGCTGCCAACTGTTTGGCATAATGCAGCTTGGTTGGATCGCCAAAATCCATCGATGTGCTGTTGTCCAGCAGGGCGGAGAAGTGCAGATCCTCTTCTTCGAGAAAGAGCTTCAGGAACAGCTTGTCGAGCCGTGCGTAGAGATTCCAATCGATGAATCGCAAATCATCGCCGGGGACGTAGTTGCGAAAATCCGCGAATTCGACACTCTGGCCCTTTCGCCGACTGCGTCGTTCGCCTTTGAATCGACCGCGGAAGATCTTGCGGCTGACAAGTTCCAGTCGCTCCAACTGTGCGAGCAATTCGGGGCTCAGGAGCGGCGATGTACGAGTTGCTTCGGGCATGGTGGATGATCATTCCGGCGAGGGTCGTTGGCCAGTGGATCAGGCGGCGTTTTCGGCCTTCTGCGGCAGTTTCTCCAGGATCTCGAGCAGCACGTCGTCGTGCTGGATGTTCTCCGCCTGCGCTTCAAAATTCAGAATGATTCGGTGACGCAGAGCCGGAAGGAACACGCGGCGCACATCCTCGAAACTGACGTTGTAGCGTCCCTCCAGAATCGCGCGGACTTTCGCGGCCAGGGCCAACGTTTGTGCAGCGCGTGGACTGGCGCCCCATCGCAAATACTTGTTCGTGATCGAAGCGGCGTAGATGCCTTCGGGATGTGTTGCCAGGGTCAGCCGGACGATGTAATCCTGTACGTGCGGCGCAAGAATCACTTCGCGAATCAGCCCTTGCCAGCGGAGGATTTCCTGGCCGTCCATCACCTTCTCCGCCTGCACATGAGTTGCCTGCGTGGTTCGCTCGACGATCGTATTCAATTCCTCCCGATTCGAGTAGCCGACCACCAGCTTGAAGAAGAAGCGGTCCAATTGGGCTTCCGGCAGCGGGTAAGTGCCCTCCTGTTCAATCGGATTCTGAGTGGCCATGACGAAGAAAGGTTTTTCCAGTTCGTACCGCACGCCCCCCACGGTGACCGTGCCTTCCTGCATCGTTTCGAGCATCGCGGATTGGGTTTTGGGGGTGGCCCGGTTGATTTCGTCTGCGAGGCAGATTTGCGTGAAGATCGGACCGCGCTGAAACTCAAACATCCGCCTGCCGTCCGGTGTTTCCATCACCATGTTTGTGCCCAGAATATCCGCCGGCATCAGATCCGGCGTGAACTGGATTCGGGAGAATTTCAGATCCAAGGCCTGTGCCAGCGTGCGGATCAGCATCGTCTTGCCGAGGCCGGGGACGCCTTCCAGCAAGCAGTGTCCGCCGACAAATAAGCAGGTCAAAACGCCGTGCACAATCTCGTCGTGACCGACGATCACGCGCGCGATTTGGTCCCGCACCGCCTGGTACCGCGCGCGAAACTCTTCGGCTTGTTGCTGCATGTTCTGAGCGTCGTTCATGAATGGTCCTTCGCGTCTAGCGTTCACGGGATTCTGTGTTTCAGGGATGACTCAGAAATCACTTCGGCATCTCGGTCCTCTCGTTGAACCGCGTGCCCAGCGGGCCGCGGAGGATTGCTCCCTAAGCGCGGGGCGATGCCCGCGCGGTTAAACGAGGAAGTTGTTTCTGAGCCGTTCCTATTGACTGCGTCGCCATCATGAGGGGCGGCCCTTGTCACGTTCCTCTTGAGCTTTGCGTTTCGCCTTCAACAATCGCTCGGTGTAACTTTCTGGTTCCGTTTCGTCGGGGGTCAGCGATTCCTTCGGCGGACTGCGGCGCGCGGCTTCCTCCGACGGCTGTGCCTCGGGCATTGCGGGGCCGGGGCTGGATGCCGCGTCCGGTTCGGGTTCGAAGCGAGCGGCGGCGCGTCGCTGGTCAATCTCCGTCTCCACCTGCCGCTTTCGCTGCCGGAGTCGCTCCAGGCGTTCCTCCGGTTCAGGGGCGGCCGGCCGCCGCAACAACCGGTCGCGCGCCTTCGCCCACAGAGGCGGAACCCAATCCAGGCTGACATTCACGCGGCGGAGAAACACGTCGGCGAAGAAGACGCACGAGGCCAGCAGCACCAGCAGCGGCCAGATGTCGCGACTGCTGATCGCCTTCGCCAAGTCACGGCGAAACGCATCCACCTGTTCCGCCTGCGTGACGTTTTCCGTGGTTAGCGAGGGAAAGACCCGGCCCGCTTTTCCGCTTGAAGGTGGGGTTGAGGCCAACTGCTTCAGCAGCGCAACGTTCGTCGCCCGATTGCGGAATTCATCCGAGTACGGCACGTTCACTCCGGTCCGGAGAACCGGTTGACCCGGTCCTGTTGCCAGGGTCACGAAATAGCTGCCCGGCTGCTCACTGTCAATCTGACCCACGTAGCGACCCGGGGCCGTTTGGCGAATCGGAAACGACTGCGACTTCATGTCGGGAGTGACGACTGAACCCGACATGGGCAGGAAGTTCAACAGTTCATCGTTCTGATCTAGCGCGGTGACGATCACCTGAACTTTCCCGTCCTCGATTTCCGTGGTGACGGTGAAGTTTCCTTGATCGCCGGTGGGCCGCATCGACCAACGCACCAATTGACTGAACAGTTGGTCATACCCTTCCCAGTTGGTCCAGGAATCGGCCCACCGCTGGCCTGCGTCCGTGGTCAGCACGGCGGTGCGACCGAGTCCGTAGGTCCAGCTGGCCAGGAGCGTCGCATTGCGTATGTCTTTTGGTTCGGGGGAGATGAGCGGTACTTCGACCAACGGATTCTGCTTGAGGGACGTGAGCACGAACCCGCGGATGGGTGGAGGAGCGGTATCGATCCCTTGCAAGATCTCATGCCGGGTTTGAATGATCGGTTGGACGATCTCTTCTTTGACCAACGGTCGGGCGACGCGGCGCGCCTCGCGCTGGTAGATCCGAGGCAGTGCTTCCGGACTGCGAACGACGTAATAATTGCCGCCCGTTGCCGTCGCAATCCGATCCAATTCCTGATGGCCCGCCGGACCGTGGGTCCCGACGGCCACCGTCGACACTTTGACTTGCAGTTGCTGAAAGGTCCGCAGCACGCCCATGCTGGCGGGTGACGGATCACCGTCACTGATCACGATCATGTGCTTGACCGCCGCCTCCGTGCAGCGGCTGAAGGCGGCTGCCGCCATCCGCAAGGAGGGATCGAAATCGGGCATGTCGCCTGGTGTCATGCGACTGAGTCGTGAAAGCATCAGGGATCGGCTGGGGCCGACGCGAGCCAGGCCAGTCGGGTGATTCCACAACCATTCCTCGTTGCCATTCCAATGCACGATTCCACAGAAATCCTGCGGGCCGAGAGCCTTCAGCGCTTCTTCGGCGATCTTCTTCTGCCAGAAGTTGCCCTGAGCCATTTCGGAGGCGTGCATGACCATGGCCAGGGCGCCGACGGGAACCACCTTGGCGTTATAGATCTGGAAGTCGACCGGCATCGCCTTCTCGAGTTGCGTGTTGGCCCATCCTCCAGCGCCAAAACTGTTCGGTCCTCCCAGCATGATCAGCCCGCAGCCCATGTCCTGGGTATTGCGAACCAGCATCTCGATCTGCTCGTCGGAGAAATTCGTGATGTTCTGCGCGTCGCCACTGCTGCGTGGGACGTTGGCCAGAATCACCGAATCGTAGCGCTGTAGCTCCCCGAGACTGGCAAACAGTTCGTCGCTTGCCCGCACCGTGACTTGCAGATTCATCAAACGCAGTCGATCTGCCAGATAATCGAACTCCCCTCGGTTCTCCCAGTCCTCGATCAGCAACACTTGGCCCTGACCCAGGACTTGGGTGAACGCGGTTGCCCGATTGTTCTGGGACAGGGTGTCGTCCTCGGCCTTCTGCGGGACAAAAACCGCCTCGTATTCATAGAAGTCGGGGCGATCAATTTGGTTTTCGAATCGCAGTACATTCTTGCCGGGCGTCAGCTCCACCTCTTGCTCGCTGAGCGTTTCGACCGTCTCGCCGGCGCGACGCGTCAGGCGAATCGTGCCCGTGACGGGTGACGGATCATTGGCACCCTCCTCGACGACGTGATTGACGACTACGGTTGCCGCGAACGGCTCGCCTTTACGAACATCCGGCGGCAGCGTAACCCGTTCCAGAAAGACCTCGCTCCGCTGACCCAGTTCGACCGGAACGACGTCGATGCCAATTCCATCCTGCGCCAACAGACGGGCCATCGCCTGGGCGTCGCCCATGTTCTCGTTCCCATCCGAGATGATTACAACACGGCGCGAGGAATCCTCGGGAAACGTTGCTTGCGCCAACTTCATTGCGGCTGCGAGATTCGTCGCGTCGGTGCGTAAGTCAAAGAGTGTTTCGAGCTGACCGATTAGCGGCAGGTCGGCGTCTAACGGAGGGATTTCGATCGTCGCGTCGCGACCAAAGACGATCAAGGCGGCGCGATCGCGGCGAGAATCATCGCGATGGGTACGGACGGAGTCCTTAACGAAGTCAACCATCGCCGCGCGCAGATCTGCGGGAATACTGGCCGATTGATCCAGCAGGTAGATCGCAGTAATCCGATCGTGGATCCGCAACCACTGCATCTCGGCCAACGCCAAGGTAATCAGAAGAAATACGAGACTACGCAAGGTCAGGACCAGAAAACGCCGAAAGCGGCCCAGGCCGCTGAGGCTGCGGAAGCTGAAGACCCACAGCAGCGGCAGCAGCAACAGCAGCAGTAACCACCGCGGTTCGTCGAACAGGTCCCTGAACACATCCATCCGCGATCTCAGTTCCTTGGGGTCCGAGTGCCTTACAGTCGAATTCTCTGCACGCGGTGATTATACGTGTCCAAGACGTGCAGGCGTCCCCGGCGATCGCGGACGATCGCCCACGGATTGAACAATTCGCCCGCACGTCGGCCGCGCGTACCCCAACTGCCCAGCGATTGCCCCTCGAGCGTGAATTTCTGCACACGATGATTGCCGAACTCGCACACGTAAAGATGGCCTTCGCCGTCGAGCAGCAGGTCGTAGGGATAACGCAGCTCGCCCAACTCCGAGCCCCGCTGTCCCCACATTCGGACCAGTTCGGCGCCCGCTTCGTTGACGGCAAAGACCTGAATTCGATCGTTGCAGGCGTCCGCCACCCAGATTCGGTCCTCGTCATCGACCGCCAGATTCTGAGGCCGCATGAACTGGCCGGGCTGGCTGCCGTGGCCGCCCCATTGCAGGAGGAAATCTCCTTCCGGCGAAAACTTCTGAATCCGATCGTATTCCCCGTACTCGGCCACGTAATAGCACCCCTTGGAATCCTGGACCACGTCGGTGACCAAGCCGAATTCGCCCGGTCGCTGTCCCAACTGTCCACCCAGCGTGCGGTCCGACAGCAATGTCCCATCGGGCTGGTAGAACAGAATCCGGTAGTAGTGCGTGTCCGCGACCATCAGCAGGCCCGAGCGGTCAAAGGTCAGTCCGGTCGGTTTGCCGTTGGCCGATTCGGGCGTCTGCCAGCCGCGCAGGTAGTGGCCGTCGCGGTCGAACACCTGAATGCGACCGGTCTTGTCGACGATGTACAGTTGGTCCGCGGTGTCGATCGCCATCGCCCGAGGCAGGTGCAATTGGCCAGGCAGGCGACCGTGGTCGCCCCAGGTCTGCTCCAGCCTTCCCGTCTGTGAACTCCCTTCCTGCTGCTGAGCGTCGGCCCAGACCATGGCCAACAGGCCGATCGTGCCGCCCACACAGGCGATCAGCAGGGTCCAGAGCCCCAGCGGGATCCGCCGGGTTGGGCGATGCGGGTCGGCGGTCAACGAGGAAACCTCACGATCAAGCGGTTGAAGCACCCGATGGGCCGGACTGCCCAACGGGAATACGGCCAATTGTAATGCCTCCTGGGGCAAGGACGAGAGAATTCACGAGCCCGCGGCGGCGTGCCTTGCCGCTCTGCTCCCCGTTGGCCGACTTGTCTCAAGTCGGCACAGCCGCCCCCGACCACGAACGCGACCCGAATCGGCCGGTGGAGGTACGGAAGCCGACTGGAGACAAGTCGGCCTGCGGGGACTGCGCACAATCTCCAGGTTCGCCGCTTGACCTGTTGGCCCCAGCCCGAATCTGCAGCGCCGACGTACGTTCTTCTCCACGCCTCCGACGGGTCGACCCTTGACCGGTGCGCGCAAAGCTCGGTAAATTCACGGATTACGGAAAAACGCCGAAACTACTGTTGTTCTCTGCGCCGCGCGCTGGGTTGCTGAGCCAGCTCTCGTGCTGCCATGGCCGATCTGCAGACACGGGACCGACACAAGCCAATGACACCGCTCGTGATCGATGTTCGCTCGGCTCAGGATGCGCGCGACGTCGTGCATCGTGCCGTTCAGGCTTTGGCGGAGGGGAAGCTGGTAGCTTTTCCGACCGAGACGGTTTACGGTCTGGCGGCGAGTGCTTTGGACGAGCGGGCCGTCTTGCGGTTGTTGGCCGTCAAGCAGCGGGCCAGTGGGCACGCTTTGTCTCTGGCGGTCAAGAGTGCGGACGCCGCGTTTGATTACGTTCCGGGACTGGATCCCCTGGGTCGGCGGTTGGCGCGACGTTGCTGGCCGGGACCCGTGACGCTCGTTCTGCCCGACAATCACCCGGACAGCCTGATCCGGCAACTGCCCACGAGCGTCCAGCAGTCCGTGGTCCCTGGGGATATGATTGGACTGCGCGTCCCTGCTCACCGCCTGATCCTGGATGTATTGCGATTGATGCCCGGTCCGCTGGCCTTAACCAGTGCGAATCGTTCGGGGGAGTCGGATGCGATCACCGCCGATGAAGTCGTTCAGTCGCTGCAATCCGACGTCGACCTCGTGCTGGACGATGGCCGCAGCCAGTTCGGCCAACCGTCGTCGGTCGTCCAGGTTCGTGACAATCAACTGAAGGTTTTACGCGTCGGTGTCGTCTCGGAATCTACCTTGCAAAGGCTTGCCAGTTGGCTGGTGCTTTTTGTCTGCACGGGTAACACGTGTCGCAGCCCGATGGCGGAGATGATCTGTCGCAAGTTGATCGCCGAGAAATTGAAATGTCGCTTGGAGGAGTTGGAGGATCGCGGCGTGATTGTGATGTCGGCCGGTGTCTCGGCGATGGCGGGAACGGGAGCCACGCCGGAGGCGGTCCAAGTGCTCGCGGATCGAGGGCTGGATCTGTCGAGCCACATTACGCAACCGCTCAACGATCGTCTGGTCCGTCACGCGGATCTAATATTGGCAATGACCCAGGCACATCGACAAGCCATCGTTGCTCGTTGGCCCGATGCGGCCGAGCGGACTTTTTTGTTGTGCGGAGACCATGTTGACGTAGCCGACCCCATCGGGGGACCTCGCGAACTGTACCGCAGTTGTGCGGATCAGATCGAGGCCGGAATTCGTCGCGTTCTCGACGAATTCAACCTGCCGGCCTGACCGGTGTTCAACGTCGCCGCCGCTTGTGGAGATCCCTCATGAAGATTGCTCTTGGAAGTGACCATCGCGGTTTCCCGCTCAAACAACAGCTCCAGCAATGGTTGCGGCACCGAGGCCACGAACTCGTTGACGACGGAACAAACGACGATTCGAGCGTGGATTACACCGATTTCGCAGCGCAAGTTTGTTGCCAGATTATTCAGGGCGAGGTCGAGCGAGGGATTCTGATCTGCGGGACGGGTATCGGAATGTCGATCGCAGCCAATAAGTTTCCGGGAATCCGGGCGGCGACTTGCGACAACGAGCGAACGGCGGAGATCTGTCGACGACACAATGATGTCAATGTTCTTTGTCTTTCGGGTGATACGCTCGAACTGCCGCAAGCCGAGCGCATCGTTAATGTCTGGATTGAGACTCCTTTCGAAGGAGGCCGGCATCAACGCCGAATCGACAAGATCGGTGCGATCGAACGTACTCAATGTTCGGAAAAGCCCGATTGCGGATCAAAGGACGAACGATCCGCATAAGCCGGGCGCGATCAGGTTCGCTGGCGTGCCACTGGCTTTGCCAGTGTCTTCTCGGGTCGAGGAAAAGCACCGACAGAGCCAGTGGCACCCCGCGAGCTTTGCGATTTGCCTTTTGCCCGAGCGGAGGTGGAGAGCCGCATTGAGCGGAAGAAAGATGAAACGCAGAGCTCGCAGAGGCGCAGAGAGCCGCAGAGAGAAAAGAAAATGAACCGCTGTGCGCGGATTTCTCGACCCTGCACCGTGGTGAAGAACTTCTTTAGACCGCTCGTTTGATGAGGCAAAATGGACAGACCTTGATTGTTGTGCTCTCGCTGCGATCGGATTATGCGAGTCGTAGCTTGCGCAGCGGCAAGAGGCGGTCAGCAACTGCCACCGAATCGTGGCGAAACTCTTGATAGCAAAGGCGTTCTTGTTAGAGTGAAACTGTTGTCTGAGGGCGGGCAACTTACTCGGGAATCAACTCGGGTGAATGGCGGATTTTGCAGTTTTGGAGCGTGGTTGGGAATTCGCGTGCTCCGCGACCGATTCAGGTTTTACGACGGATCGGCGCGGCACTGGCCAAGCCAGTGATCTCTAGAGTTAGCCCCGGTGCGCATTCCCAGGCAGGTTCTTTCGGGAAGCTCCCAACGAAGAGGGGTACGGAACGTGTCTGCTGCCCGACGTGAGCCGCAAGACGAAGTGGAGCAACTTCTGCTCAACGCGCGCCTGAGAGACGAACTCGAACCGTTTCTGGACGAGTCGGTCGAGGTCGTGAACATGCGGCTGATGCCCACTCACCTGGAGAACGAGTATCTTGCTTCCATGCTCGAATGGGAACGAGCTCCCGTCCTACCCATTCGCTGTTGGTTCCAACCCGAACTCATCCTGCCGCCGCCGGAAAGTCTGGATGACGAGCAGTTGCATGAGCGGCTGTGGGACACGATCGAAAAACTGTACGACCAGCGGATCATGCTGGAATTCACGGACCATCTGTCCGACCGTCAGCTCTATTGCCTGATCTATCGCGACATCCTGCCTTCCTCGGAAAAGAAGATCGAGCGGAGCCGAACGTTCCTGCATTGGCAGTGCATCGATGCGGACGACGATCCGGAGGCTTGGCTGCGGTATTACGCGACCCGCGAGGAGCGGGAAATGTGGCAGGACGAGACCCAGGGCGTGCTGCCTCCCTCCGAGCCGCCCCCGTTCCCCCGGCGGATGCCGCGCCGCCTGCTCTAATTTCGCTTGAAACGGCTCCGGGTAGCGCCTATTCTGTGATGTTCGGCCGCGATTGCGCGCGGCAGCTCTGAGCACCAGTCCCTTTTCGAGGAGATGCTGTCTGTGTCTACAACGGGAACTACCACGGCCGCCAAGATGATGAACGGAGCGGATATCCTGGTCAAGTCGCTTGTCGACCACGGCGTCGAAGTCATTTTCGCCTACCCGGGCGGTTGCAGCATGCCCATGCACCAGGCGCTCACCCGCTACGCCAACAAGATCCGCACAATTCTGCCTCGGCATGAACAAGGCGGTGGATTTGCGGCACAAGGCTATGCCCGCTCGACCGGGAAGGTGGGAGTCTGCATGGCGACCAGTGGGCCGGGGGCCACGAACCTGGTCACCGCCATTGCCGATGCCAAGCTGGACAGCATCCCCCTGCTGGCGATCACCGGCCAGGT
>CAZFWV010000054.1:1273-14144 GCA_964522605.1 uncultured Pirellulaceae bacterium | reverse complement strand
ACCATGGGCTTCGGTCTGCCCGCGGCGATGGGCGTGCAGGCGGCCCATCCCAATGCACTCGTCGTCGACATCGACGGCGACGGCAGCTTCCAGATGAACATCCAGGAATTGGCCACCTGTTACTGCGAGGAACTGCCCGTCAAAGTGCTGCTACTGAACAATCAGCACCTGGGCATGGTGGTCCAGTGGGAAGATCGATTCATGGATGGCAACCGGGCTCATACGTACCTCGGTCCGATCCATCATCCCGAAGCGAAGGGTAAGGGCGCGGGTGCGTTCGTCGAGGAACGCTATCCAGACTTCGTTCAGATCGCCAAAGGATACCGTTGCGGTGGAGCCACCGTTTCGGACAAGGCCGATTTGGTCCCGGCGTTGGAGGAGATGATCAATTATCCCGGTCCGTTTGTGTTGGATGTGCAAGTGCCCTATCAGGAGCACGTGCTGCCGATGATTCCCTCGGGAATGACCGTCCGCGATATCATCAAAGCCTAGCGACCGCCGCAGGCGTCGCGCATGGGCCCATCGGCCCGGCTTGTCACAACCCGAAGCGCAAGTCGTGAAGTTGCACGTAGCCGAATTCGTGAGAATTCGGAGGGGTCTCGTAGGGGGAACCCATTTGCACAGCCTCCGAATTCTCACGAATTCGGCTACGAACTAATAAAGTGTGCAACTTCAAAACTGGCGCTTCGGGTTCGCGTGTGCTGATTCCCGCGATCTCTGAATGAACGACGCGCGATGGCGCACCCTCAAGGCCTGTGCCGTCGGAGTTCAGCGGCCAGTAACGCCGCAGCCAGGACTCCCAGCCAAAACGCAGACGGCTCGGGCACGTTCATCGCCACGGGGTCACCCTCGTAATTCCCTTCTTGCATCATCGCTACCAGGTCCGCGGCGTTGAAATCGCCATCACCGTCCCAGTCACCCGTGGCCCAGGACGAATTCTGGGGCACGTTGTCTTCGTATTCGCCGGCTTGAAGGACGAGCACGAAATCCGCACTGTCTACGCGACGATCGAAGTTGGAATCACCCAGCGCGGAACGTTTCAACTGCCGTAGCCAAACCTGCCGATCGACATTCGACAGTTCATTGTTCGCATCCAGATCGTACAACGGATCGGTGGAACCGGTTCGCACGGCGAGGGACAACTGATCGATATCGTAGTGATCCAGTTGCGCGTCACCGTTGAAGTCTCCTCGGAGTCGGCCGGTCTGTTCGTCGTAGCCGCCAGGAAACTCGTCCGCGTGCCGCCGGACCGCGCTGTATTTGGGCGAATCGGCTTCGTAGAAACTCTCGCGCAGTCCCCACGTTCCATATTTGTCCCAGCTGTCGAGATTGTTGAAGAAGACGATCGTGCTGCCGCCGATGGACTGCCATTGCTGCACTAAGTGGTCGTACATTTCGCCCATCCGGGGATCGCGCTGCAGGGAGGCGAGCAGCTCGACAAATCCGGTGTTGTTTCGTTGCTCTTCGGTTCGCGGAGTGAGGTGCTGACCGCCTTCATAGGCCACCAGAGGCAATCCGAATTCGGCGGCCGCTTCGCGGTTCGATTTCCAACTGCCCTGAGCGGACTGGTCGATATCCGCTTTGAGTTCGCGGAAGATGCGATCTCGATCGACTTGTCCCTGCAGGTAATCCTCGTACAGTTGATCCATCTGCTCACCGTCCAATGAGAAGTAGGCGGTCACGGCGGTGACGTCGGCGTTGGTTCCCTGGTCATCCGTGATGGAAGCGAGGCCGTAGCGCAGCATATCCGAGACCGCGGCCCAACCGGCAACGACGCGTCGCATTCGCTCCTGCGGCAGGTGTTCCGCGAAGATGTCAAAGATCTCCGCCGCACGCAGCGCGTACGCTTCGCTCCTTCCGGTGTCGTAACGGGGCATCAACTCATCCGTCACGTAATGATATTGTGCGAACTGGGGATTCCAGGCTTCATTCGAGAACTCGACCCAGACGCGCAGAGTCGGATCCAACTGCTGTTCGATCAGTTCCGCCAAGTGATGAACGTAGTCGTCATTTGCGGCATGGGGCACGGTCAACCACAGATCCTGCTGCATGTGATTACTCAACTCGGCCTGGACTTCATAGGGGATTCCCTGGTACCAGTCCCAATGCGCATTGTCGAGTTGGTTTCGCTGCGACCAGTCTGCGTTGCCGCCCACCGTCGGGTTGTTGGTCGCGTTCCAATCCATGAACCGTAACACGCCATACGACTGCAAATCGTCTACATACCGCGGGTGAAAACGCGATGGCTCATTCTCGAATTCCATCGGAATCACCGAGATCCCATGCACCGGATCCTGCGGATCCGTCTCGTGGATTTCCAGTAACAGCCCCAAGTTGCTCGTATCGGTGACCTCGTAGAGCCGTTCCTGCGCCTGCTGTTGGATCAGTTGCGCATCGTTGCCGCTGACTAATCGGACGTCGCCGTTGCCTTGCCATCGCAGTCGATAGGTGCCGGTTGGGTATTGGGCTCCGTTATGGGTGAAGATCAGTGAACGGGCGATCTGTCCCGATTCGAGCGCAGTCGGATATCCCCGGCTGTCGAGTGGAATCTCGCGGTCGTCCGACCATTGGATTCCATTCGTCGATATCCAACCGCCGCCGATGTTCGCCACATTAATGAATGGGAAGCTTGGTTCCCAATAGGCGTACGGCGATAGGTTCACTCCGACGGCTGGCAGCGGAGCCGCGACGAGCGATTCTGGTTTGGCTGTCGCCGAACAGAGACAAAGAACCAGACCGGCAGCCAGATGGTTTCTCATAGCTTGGTGCCTTCAATGGGATTTGAACTCGAGATGTGCAGTGACCAAGCGTCGAGCGGGCAGCACGAGTCTTCCGAGCGGAATGTCTCGGCCACGTGGCGCCAGTGTAACGTGATTTCATGGCCGTCGACAACTGTTTTGGCCAGCAATCGCCAGTTGGCCGCAAACCGAATCGCAACGTTGGCTGGGGCGTTGCCCTCATTGTTAGGCACAAATCCGGGGGAGATGCAGGGACCATTGCCGCGGAAAATCGCGGAAAGACGCCGATTCCGACCCGATCGACCCCACGAACGTCACCGATACGGTGGCCGGGTAAGGGCGATCGACTCAAGACGGGCGAGATCAAATCGCGTGAACTAAGGTTGGAATGCAGGGAGAGAGGAAACCACGGATTTGACGGAGGGAACGGATCAACACGGACCGATCCATCGATTCCCTCCGGACCGATCCGTCGATACCCGTTCCATCCGTTCGATCCGTCGTTTCTCTTCGACCTACGGTTTCGCTCGATTTGTGCATAACGACGAGCGCATCACCCTCCAGGCTCCGGCCTGCAGCCTCCCGCCTCTATTGCCTCAGATCGGCGGGGCGAGTGCCTTTCCGAAAGTTGCCAAAGCCGTAGAAGGTCGGCTCAAATTCGCCGACGATTTCCACATTGCTTTCGGCCGGAATCTGATCCTCCAGGCCCATCCCCCAATAGCACGAGTTGACGAGTGCCCGGCGGAGTCCTGCACTTTGCAGATCGACGGCTGCACCCATTGTCGTACAGATGACACGCGAAGGTTTTCCGGATCGTCCCGTGAATGTCTTGGTCCAGAGTAACGGCATCATCGGGTCGTTCTTCGGGCCGGCTACTGGCGGATCCTCTGGCTGCATTCCGGTCAGCACCTGGCCCAAGACCAGCACGTGTGCGTCGGGAGTCAGATTCCGTATGCCGTAGACATCGGTTGGGCCCCAGATGTCTTTCACACCACGAAGAATCGGATGGTCCTGATATTCCGGATTGATCACACCGCGAGTACTCTCTTTTTTGTGGTCGCCGTGGTGGTTGATCCAGGTCTCGCCCAAGACCTGCTGTCCGAATCCGCCGGGCCACTCCTGGCTGGCGAAGTGGTAGTGCGCGTAGGGGCTGTTCTGGTTGCGACTATACTGAAACGCATGCGTCGCCGTTCGTAATCCGAGGATCGGTTTTCCCGAGTTCACAAAGTCGTCAATGAACTTCATGTCAGAGTCGGGAAGTTCGCGGAATCGCGTTGCGATCACCATCATGTCGGCGGTTTCGAGTTTTTCCAGGCCCGGAATATTGGTCTGGTTGAGTGGATCGATCACGCCCGTTTCGGGATCGATTGAGAACAGCACCGTGCAATCGAATCCGTGATGGGTCGCCAAGATCTTGGCGAGCATCGGCAGCGCTTCCTCCGAGCGGTACTCTTCATCGCCGGCAATCAACACGATCTGTTTTCCGTTGCCCGGCCCCGATTGTCCTGGGTATTCCACCCAGAGATCCTCGGCAGCGCGGGCGGAGAGTCCACTGGCTAGCAGCAGGAGAACCGAGCAGATCGACGAAAAACAACGCATAGTGAAACTCCTTGCTCTGAGACGTCATTAGGCGGGAAGCATCGGTGGGAACGATCGGCAATCCGTTCAGTTCAACTCGTCGGATTGAACGTTTCCGTCACGCAGGCGGATTACGCGACGCGCACGCGCTGCGACATCATCTTCGTGAGTGACCATGATGATCGTGCGTCCCTCTTCATTGAGACGCTGGAACAGATTCAGGATATCCTCGGCCGTCACGGAATCGAGGTTTCCCGTGGGCTCATCTGCCAGAATGAAGTACGGATCATTGACCAGACTTCGTGCAATCGCGACGCGCTGTTGCTGTCCACCGGAAAGCTGTACGGGGCGATGTTTCAGCCGATCGGACAGCCCGACCATTGCGGCCAACTCGTGGCAGCGATCGCGTTCGGCGGGGCCCAGTCGCCCCATGTAGTAGAGCGGAACTTCGATGTTCTCCAAGACGGTCAGCTGAGCGATCAGATTGTACGACTGGAAAACGAATCCAATTCGGGAGGCGCGCACGTTGGACAGCTGATCGTCGGTCATCTTTCCGACGTCATCTTCCCCCAGAAACAGGCTGCCGCTCGTCGGACGATCGAGACATCCCAGCAGGTTCAGCAGCGTACTTTTCCCGGAACCGGACGGACCCATGATCGCGACATAGTCGCCCTCCGGCACATCGAACGTCACCCCGCGCAGGGCATAGACCGTTTCTCCCTTCAGGACGTAATCCTTGCGGAGTTCCTGAATGCTTGCCGCCAACCTCATGAATTGCCTCCCCGTCACCGGCGTACCGTCCAGATCACCAACGCCCTATTCTACCTGCCCGACGCGGTCCCGCCACGCCCAGCCCTGGGCCGACCGCCGGGAAGAGTGGGAGCAGGACTGGGACGGGACAGGGGATCGGCCGCGGAAAACCGTTCCCTCTGCGGACTTTGCACTGTTAACAGGTAGTTTCTTGTCGGGCGGCGCAAATTCCGCCAAGGGGAAGGGTGGCTGGCGGCTGAACGTAGTGAAGCCCCAGCTTTCCCGCAGCCGGGGCATCGCTTCGCTCTGCCGCCGGCCACCCCATCCCCTTTGGTTGCGGCCCTGCCGCGCTGCGTTTCCCCTTTTCGTGTCAACGCAGAGTGCGCAAAGACGCGGAGGGCCGCAGAGGGTGCGGTGATTACTCGCCCCTTGCAATCCGCATCGCAGATCCGAAGAATCGAGGGATTGTTGTTCGAGGATCCCATCGATCTCAATTCGCCATTGAGGATCGAGGTGCCCGACGAAGACTCCGAAACGCGGTTGCATGACTTGGCGAATTGGGAGATCACACAATGAAAGCGGCCTACATCGAACAGACCGGCACGCCCGACTGCATTCGATATGGAGATCTGCCGCAGCCCGAACCTGAGGGGACGCAGGTCTTGGTGCAAGTAAAGGCGGTATCGGTCAACCCGATCGACACGTATCTGCGCGCCGGGGCGAACTACTGGCCGCTGCCCCAACCGTTCATCCTGGGTTGCGATCTGGCGGGCGAAGTCGTTGCGCGGGGTCCCGAGGCCAGTCGCTTCCAGGTGGGTGACCGGGTGTGGGGCAGTAACCAAGGTTTGCTGGGGCGGCAGGGGACGTTTGCCGAGTATTGTGCGGTCGATGAATGTTGGCTCTATCCGACACCGGCCGGCGTAACCGACGCGGCGGCCGCAGCCTGCGCGCTGGTGGGGATTACCGCCCACCTGGGACTTTTTCATGAAGCCGGGCTGCAGGCGGCGGAAACGGTCTTCGCCCACGGGGGATCGGGAGGCGTTGGATCGATGGTGGTTCAGATGGCCAAAGCCGTCGGTGCGCGGGTGATGACGACCGCCGGAAGTGACGAGAAGGTGAAGATCTGTGAACAACTTGGGGCAGACTGCGTGATCAATTACCGCCAGTCGGACGTCGCCGAAGCACTCCAGTCTTTCTCCCCGGGCGGGGTCAATGTCGTCTGGGAAACGAAGCGGGAACCGGATTTCGACGAATTGGTGGGATACCTTGCCGAGCGGGGCCGACTGGTGCTGATGGCAGGACGCGATGCACGACCGCCGTTTCCTGTCGGGCCGTTCTACGTCAAAGGTTGCTCACTGCACGGTTTCGTGATGTTCAAGGCCACTCCTCAAGAGCAACAGCAGTGCGCCGACCACATCAATCAGTGGCTCGCAGGCGGTCTGCTGAAGCCGCTCATCGCGCGCGAGTTTCCGCTATCCGAAGCCGCCGCCGCCCACCAGCTGCAGGAGGAAAACACGCTGCAGAAATCCGGCTCTCTCGCCGGAAAGATCGTGCTGTATCCGTAGCATCATGGTCAGGCGGGCTTCTGACAGACGACGATCCAGCCACTGGCTCGGCAGCCACCGAGCAACCAGGGACGGGGCAGGCGGCCCTGTGCGGCCGTTCCGACCGGCGTGCACTCCAGCAAATCGAACCGCGCGACACGCAACATCGTGCGGAGTTCGCCCCAGGTAAACAGGTGCAGATAGAAATCGCGGATGTGGCGGAAGCTGAAGCGGTTGTCTCCGCGGGGTTCGCGCCGCAGGACGGCGGGCAGCAGTTGTCGCAATAGCCAGCGGCGACCTTGCGGATCGAACAGGCGGTGCCACCGATTGTGCACATGCAGCACGAGTTTGCCGCCCGGCTTGAGGATCCGCCCGGCGTGCTGCAGGACCCGCTGCCGGTTGGCGTGGCCTTCGATCATTCCCAGGGTGCTGAACAGGCAGAGAATCATCTCGGCCGCATCATCTGCCAAGCAGTCCAGTTCAACCAGGTTGGCACGCACGCAGGCCAGGGGAAGCGGCGTGGCCTGTTCCGCGGCCTTTTGCCGCAGTCTGTCGAGCATTTTTGGTGACAGATCGACGGCGAGCCCGAACAGACCTTGCCGCACCAATGGCAGCAGCGCTCGGCCGGTGCCACTCCCCAGATCGATGACGACTCCGGATGCGGGCCGGTGACGCTGCACAATCTGACGATCAAGCTCCGCGAGCGAGTGCTGACGCAGATCCTCGTCGTAATCGCGCGCGATCTCATCCGACTGCGCGTAATTCCACACGCCGCGGGGGACACCGGGCGGGAGCTGCCAAGAAGTTGGATCTGACGAAGTCATCGAGCATTTTCTTCCGGGATTTCCAGGGCCGTGCACGCCTCGCCGGCCCATTGTTGGGGCTGGCGAACACCAGTATAATCCGGGGTTTGTGTTGGCTATTTTGGCGAAGATCTGTAGACGATAGGAGTACAGAAAAGTGGCTATTCGGGTTGCGATCAACGGGTTTGGGCGTATCGGGCGGTTGACCTTTCGCGTGATGCAGGAGCGCGCCAAGGATTTTGAGGTCGTTGCGATCAATGATCTGACCAGTAACGAAACGCTGGCCACTTTGCTCAAGTACGACAGCATTCACCGTCGCTTCAACGGCAAGGTCGATTACGACGCGGAGAATCTGGTCGTCGACGGAAAGAAGATTCGCGTCTTCGAAGAACGGGACCCGGCCAAGCTACCGTGGGGTGACCTGGGCGTCGACGTGGTCATCGAAAGCACGGGCGTCTTCACCGCGCGGAAGAAGGAAGGCAAGCCGGGCTACGACTCGCACCTGGATGCGGGAGCCAAGCGTGTGGTGCTGAGCGCTCCGGCCAAGGATGAGCCTGATCTGACGGTCGTGCTGGGCGTCAATGACGACAAATTGACGAAGGGCATGAAGTGCATCTCGAACGCCAGTTGCACGACGAACTGCCTGGCGCCCGTGGCGAAGGTCCTGCACGAGACCTTCGGGATCGAGCGCGGCTTGATGACGACGGTTCACGCTTATACGAACGACCAGGGTGTGCAGGACATGCCGCACAAGGATCTGTATCGAGCCCGGGCGGCGGCACAGAATATCATCCCCACCTCGACGGGTGCCGCGAAGGCCGTCGGTCTGGTCATTCCCGACCTGAAGGGCAAGCTGACTGGAATCGCCCTTCGCGTACCCGTGGCCACCGGCAGCGTGGTCGATCTGACCGTCGATCTGGCCAAGAAGGCGACCGCGGCGGAAATCAACGCGGCCATGAAGGCGGCCGCCGAAGGACCGCTCAAGGGAATTCTTTGCTACACCGAAGACGCGATCGTCTCGAGTGACATCATTGGCGACGCCCACAGCTCCATCTTCGCCGCGCCCTGGACGCAAGTCATGCAGGACGACATGGTGAAGGTCGTCAGCTGGTACGACAACGAATGGGGTTACAGCGTCCGGACCGCCGACCTGGTTACGAAGTTCGCCAAGCTGTAGCGGTCAGGCGCTTTGCAGTCGCCGATTCAGCAGGAGCCGCCCAAACCGTGTGCGGCTCCTGACCCCTTTCTCCGCTTGTAGCCGAATTCGTGAGAATTCGGATCGTCGCCTGCTCCTTCCGAAGTCTCACGACTTCGGCTACGTTTCAATCTATGCCGCGGCATCATCCAGGACGCTGCGCAACGCCTGACCGGTGAAGCTTTCGGCGATGGCGGCGACCTGTTCGGGTGTTCCGTCAGCGACCAGTCGCCCGCCCGCCTCCCCGCCTTCTGGTCCGAGGTCGATGATCCAGTCGCACGACTTGATGATGTCGAGGTTATGCTCGATAACGACAACCGTGTTTCCCTTGTCGACCAGTCGATTCAATACGCCCAGCAAGCGCTGGATATCCACGAAGTGCAGCCCGGTCGTTGGCTCGTCCAACAGATAAAGTGTTCGTCCGGTGTCGACCCGTGCCAACTCGGTGGCGAGCTTGACTCGCTGTGCTTCACCGCCCGACAGCGTGGTGGAGGGCTGGCCGAGGGGCAGGTAGCCCAGTCCGACATCCTGCAACGTCTGCAGCAGGCGCGAGGTGGTGACGAAGTTCTCGAAGAACGCAACGGCATCCGCCACACTCATGTCCAGCACGTCGGCGATGGAGCGTCCGCGATAGCGCACGCGCAACGTCTGCAAATTGAAGCGTGCTCCGCGGCATTCGTCGCAAGTCACATACAGATCGGGCAGAAAACTCATTTCGATCTTCTGCACGCCCTGGCCCTGACAGGCTTCGCAACGGCCGCCTTTGACGTTGAAGCTGAATCGACTGACGCCAAATCCTCGCTGTTTTGCCTCGCGCGTGCCGGCGAAAATCTTGCGAATCTCGTCGAATACGCCCGTGTAGGTCGCGGGGTTACTGCGAGGCGTCCGGCCGATGGGCGACTGGTCGATCGGCACGACTTTGTCAATTTGGGACGCGCCGCGCAGACTGCTGTGCAGTCCCGGGCGCGGTGCGGATCCACCCAGACGACGAATCAGCGCGGGGGCAAACGTCTCGTTGACCAGCGAGCTTTTTCCGGAGCCGCTGACTCCCGTGACGCAGACCAGCGCACCGAGTGGGAAGCGGACGTCAATGTTCTGCAGGTTATTGATCCGAGCTCCCTCTAGCACAATGGAGCGGCTTTTCGCGGTCCGTCGTCGCTTCTTGGGCACTTGAATCGCTTCGCGACCGGCGAGAAATCGACCCGTGACCGAATCGGTTCCGTCACTGATCTCAAGAGGGGGGCCTTGTGCGACGACCTGCCCGCCTTCCTGTCCAGCACCGGGACCCATGTCGATCAGTTGGTCTGCCTGCCGCATCATCGTTTCATCGTGTTCGACTACGAGCACGGTATTGCCCAGCTTCTGAAGTTCCCGGAGCGCTTCGATCAATCGCTGATTGTCCCGATGGTGCAGACCGATCGACGGTTCATCGAGGATGTAGCAGACGCCGACCAGACCGGACCCAATGCTGGTGGCGAGCCGCACTCGCTGCAGTTCGCCTCCGCTGAGCGATTCAGCAGGACGGTCGAGCGTCAGGTAGCTGACGCCGACTTTCTCGAGGAACTGCATGCGATTGTTGATCTCTCGAATCAGCGGTCGCGAAATCTCGGGCTTGCTCGAGACCGTCTGGAATTCCTGAAAGAAGGTATGGGCTTTCTCAATCGAAAGTCCCACAATCTCGTGGATTCCTCGGCCGTGCAGCCGGACGCTGGTTGCCTCGGGTCGCAGACGCGAACCCTGGCAGGCCTGACAGGTGACAATGCCACGAAAACCCTGCAATGCGGTGATTCGCTTCTGGCTGGTCGTTGTCGACAGCTCCTTTTCCAGCAGCATGAGCAGTCCGCGGAACTTGTGATCGTCGCCATGTATCAGGTGATGCAGTACGGAATCGGACAACTCAGCCAGAGGCGTCGTAACGGCTGCACCACGCGACTCCAGGAAACGGCTGAGGATTTCCCGCTGTTGTCGCACGACCGAGGCGCTGAGGGCTTTCCACGGTTCAATCGCGCCCTGATCGATGCTCAATTCCATCCGAGGCAGCACGAGCTCGGGGTCGAATTCCTCCACGGCGCCTAATCCCTCGCACACCGGACATGCGCCGTAGGGACTGTTGAAACTGAACGTTCGCGGCTCAAGCTCCTCATAACTCAGGTTGCAGTTCGGGCAGGCATACTTGACGCTGAACAACTCACTTGGCCACTGCGTTCGAGTTCCTTCGCGGGCCTCCTGTTCGGGCGTCAAGTAACAGACGACGGCCAGCCCGTCCCCGTGCTCAACCGCCAGCCGGACCGATTCGGCGATCCGTGCACGCACGCCGGAGCGGATGATGACCCGGTCGACGATCGCGTCGATGTGATGGTTGCGGCGTGGCGAAAGCGTCGGCGTTTGTTCCAGATCGAGCACCGTGCCGTCGATCCGGGCCCGGACGAAACCCGCCTTGCGAATTCGGGCAAAGACCTCCTTATGGCTTCCTTTCCGCCCGCGAACCATCGGCGCCATAATCATCGCCTTGGTGCCCTCGGGCATTTCCATCACCCGGTCCTGAATCTGTTCGACGGACTGCTGGCGGATCTCGGCGCCGCACCGATAGCAATGAGGTTGGCCCAGGCGGGCCATCAGCAGTCGGAGGTAGTCGTAGATTTCGGTGACCGTCGCGACCGTGCTGCGGCGATTCAGCTGGGCGGCTCGCTGGTCGATGCAGATCGTCGGCTGCAGGCCTTCGATCAAATCCACCTCCGGCCGCTGGAGTTGGTCGAGAAACTGCCTCGCGTATACCGACAGGCTTTCCACAAATTGCCGCTGGCCCTCGGCATACAACGTGTCGAAGGCCAGAGAACTCTTGCCCGATCCGCTGGGCCCCGTAATCACGACGAAGCGGTTCCGCGGGATGTCGAGGCTCAGGTTCTTCAGGTTGTGGACACAGGCGCCGCGAATATGGACTGATCCGTTTTGCAGGACCGCTTCGTCGGTGGCGAGAGGAGATCGCACGGCAGATGTCCAGGGCTTTCCAGTTGCTCTGCCCTTCCCAAAGGACGGACGCTAAACTTGTTACCGTACCAGACCCCCCAATTTCCGGCAAGTCTCACGAGAGCCGAGGCGACGGACGCTCGCCGCCGAAATCACCCACAGCAGCTGTAAATTGCCGATGATGCGTTCCGACGAGCGTGCGGATTCTCTGACGAACGACGAGCAGCGCGAAGCCGTTCTGCTGGCGCCGTATGCCCTTCACAGTGTGGAATCGAGCGGGCGCGAACACCCGGAATCGCCGCACCCCTATCGGGGGCCGTTTCAACGAGACCGAGACCGAATTCTGCATTCGGCCGCCTTTCGCCGGCTAAGCGGGAAGACGCAGGTCTTCACCGGTAATCTGGGCGATTATTACCGCACCCGACTTACCCATACCATGGAAGTTGCGTCGATTGCCCGGACGATTGGGCGCGCACTGCGGCTGAATGAAGATCTTATTGAAGCGCTTGCCCTGTTACACGACATTGGGCATCCGCCCTTCGGTCACGCCGGCGAGGATGCGTTGCAGGAGTGTCTGGAGGATGAGGGAGGTTTCTCGCATAACCAGTTTGCCCTGACCCTCGTGCGGGAACTGGAGCATCCCTATCCGGAATTCCCCGGACTGAACCTGACCCACGAGGTGCTCGAAAGTCAGCTTGGGCGATCACAAAAATCCCAGCGGTCCGACGCGGGTTGGCTTGAGGCCCAAGTCGTCGACGTGGCGGACAGCATCACCTACGACGCGCACGACGTGGATGACGCAGTCCAGCTCGGATTGCTGCAGTTGGAGGAGCTACAGTCGCTGGCCCTGGTTCGGCAGTGTCAGCAGGCGGTCGCCAATCGATTCGGTCCGCTCCAGGGGAAAAAACTGCGTCGGACGTTAGTGCATGAACTGATTGATCAGCAGGTGAGCAACGTTGTTCGGACGAGTCGAAAGTTGCTGGAGACGCGGGCTTTTCGCCACGCCCGTGAGGCGCGGTCCGCCGGCGTGTCGATCACGACGAGTTCTGATTGTCAGCAGCAAAAAGAGGCTCTCGAAGCGTTCCTGTATGAGCGTGTTTATCGCCACCCGCAGATGGTTCAGGAGCGACAACAGGTACAGCAGCAGTTGCGTGCGCTATTCCAGTACCTGGTGCGACACCCCTCTGAATTGCCCTCCCGGTTTGCCGCCCGTGCCGAGCACGTCGGTCCGCGTCGCGCGGTCGCCGATTACCTGGCGGGTATGACCGACCGGTATTGCCTGCAGCAGTTCCGCCG
>CAZFWV010000054.1:0-1173 GCA_964522605.1 uncultured Pirellulaceae bacterium | reverse complement strand
CATGCGGCTGATTCTCCTCCGGTGTGCCTTCCTGTTGGTGGCCATTGGGTTGTCTGTGACGTTGATTCGTTCGGACATCGCACCCCTCGAGCCGAACTGGTCGCCGTATGCGGTTTTCGCGGCGGTCACCGGTCTGGCATGTTTGGTCATTGCGATCGATGTGCTGCTGCCCCGCAAGCGAATCGACATTATTTCGGCAGTCTACTTTGGGCTGTTGGTCGGATTGTTCCTGACCTACATCGCGGGGATCGCCTTGACCCCTTTGGTTGACGATGTCTATCGCAGTGCGGTCCAGTTGGTCCTGGGGATGGTGCTCTGTTACACGTGCATCAGTGTTCTGATGCAGACTCAGGACGATTTCCGATTCATCATTCCCTACGTCGAGTTTGCGAAAGAAGTGAAGGGGTTGCGCCCCTACATCTTGGATACCAGCGTGATCATTGATGGACGGATCGCCGATGTGGTCGAGACGGGCATTTTGGATAATCAATTGATCATGCCGCGATTCGTCTTGGCCGAGCTGCAGGGGGTGGCAGACAGCAATGACAAACTGCGCCGCAGTCGTGGACGGCGGGGATTGGACATCCTGAATCGGCTGCGGAGTAACACGAATGTTGACCTGCAGATCTTCGACCGCGAGTTGCCCGAGATGGCCGGACAGCCGGTCGACATGAAACTCGTCCTCCTCGCGCGGCGGCTCGAAGGAAAGCTGGTTACGGGCGACTACAACCTGAACAAAGTGGCCCGCCTGCACAATGTTGAAGTGTTGAATCTGAACGACTTGTCCAACGCGCTGAAGCCGATTTTCCTGCCGGGTGAGAGCCTGAAGGTCAAGATCGTGAAGGCGGGTGAGGAAGATGGGCAGGGCGTTGGTTATCTGGATGACGGCACGATGGTTGTCGTCGAAGGCGGGCGACCGCACATCCAGGAGATGGCTCGAGTCGCTGTGACCAGTGTGCTGCAAACGAGCGCTGGCCGGATGATTTTTGGTCGCTACGAGAGCGCGGTCAAGGAAGAGACCAAAGGCGATTAGGCCAGGTCTCGGATAGAGGGTGTCGTTCGCAGTGTACTGCACAAGTTGCCGATGCACGCATCCCTAGGGCTGCGTCTCCGGGGTCGACGGATCCTCGTTTTCGCCCAGACGCTGTTTCAGCACGACCGGTAATCGGCTGC
>CAZFWV010000053.1:1332-26812 GCA_964522605.1 uncultured Pirellulaceae bacterium | reverse complement strand
GGCGAGGCTCCTGCCGAGCCGAAGATGCGACAAACGCCGGCTCGGCAGGAGCCTCACCCTCCTGGTTTTGAAACCGCCTCGAGAAGGCTGCACGGCAGACAGCAACGAGTGAGACGATGAGGAAACCTTCGACCGCAACGCTGGGACGGTTTGCCGGACTGATCCTGGTGACCTTAGCCGCCGGCGCCGTGATGCTGGCCACGGCCATGCGTCCCACGGATCCTGGAGACCGATATCGTTCTTCTGACGATGACGAGGGCGTCCAATCCGTTTCGGCGCCCGTGGTCATTCGCACGGTTCAGCCCGAAACGGTGGAGGTGCTGGACATCTATTCCGGGATGATTCACCCGTTCGAGCGGTACTCAGTCGGCTTCGAGGTCGCCGGCCGGATCGACGAACTGGGGCGCGACGAATCCGGCAAGGAGTTCGATGACGGTGCGGTCGTCCGGCAGGGAGAGGTCCTCGCGCGGCTCGATCAACGGATGCTGAAGGCGCGGGTGAAGGAGATGACGGCGCTGCTCGAACGTGCCCAGCTCGAACTGGAGCGGGCGCGGCAGTTGCGCGATAGTCCCGCCCGCGTCATTTCCGAGGCCGACTTTCAACAGCGGGTCACCGATCTGGCAGTCGCTCAGGCCCAGAGCGACCAAGCTCAGAAGAACTTGGAAGACGCCACGCTTCGATCCCCCTGTGACGGCGTCATCGCGCGGCGCCTGGTCAACCCGGGTGAGTCGATCGCGGCACATCAAGCCGCCATGGAAATCGTCCAGGTTGACCGCCTGCTGCTGATTGTCGGAGTTCCAGAGTCTCGCGTTCAAGAGTTGGAGAATCGACAGAGGCAACTGCTGGCAGCGGCCCAGGAGGACGGACCGTCGACTTCCACGGACAAAACATCTCCGGAAGCGTTTCGCGTCTATGTTCAACTCATGGGTAGTGACCGGTTCGGTCAGCCCTGGCCAGCGAGGATGGGCGAAGTATTTCGAATCAGCGAAACGGCCCACGACAAGACCGGCTTGTTCGAGGTCGAGGTGCTGCTGAACAATGATGACCAACTGCTAAAGCCTGGCCAAATCGCGCTGGCGAAAATTGTGATCGATGAATTGACTGCGTTTCGTCTGCCGACACACAGCGTGCTCTTCCGCGGGGAAACACCCTACATTTACACGATCCAGGAACAAGCGGCTGACCTCGAGTTGCTGTTCTGGAACCTGGGACCCAACCGCGACTTTCGCGCGAATCGAGTTCCGTTGCATCGGTACATCGAGCAGGAAGGTGAGCTGATCATCCCCGAACTTCCCCCGGAGCACCGACGGGTGGTCGTCCGGGGACAGCATCGATTGGTCGACGGTCGCCGAGTTCGCATCATGCAGGTGGAATCGGACGGATTGCCGGTTGCCGCGCGCGAGGGCACCGAACGATGAAGATCAGTGAACAGGCCGTTGATCATCCGCGGGTCGTGATTGTCGCTGCATTGCTGATCACGGCAATGGCCGTGATGGCGGCGATCAACATTCCTGTCCAACGGACTCCCGCGATTTCCACCGCAGTGATCCTCGTCGCCGTGCCCTTCCCGGGTGCGTTACCGACCGAGACCGAGTCGCAAATCACACGGGAAATCGAAACGGCACTCCAAAGCCTCAATGATGTCGACTTCCTTGCGTCCACGAGCATGCGGGGATCCAGTATCACGCAAGTCGTTTTTCTGGACGGCGTCGACGCCGACAAGGCGCGCGGTGAGGTCAAGGATCTGGTTGACCAAGTCCGCGGCGAACTGCCCGATATCTTTCGCGAGATCGAGCCGATCGTGACGAAGATCGACTTCGAAAATACTCCTTTAATGCTGGTCAATCTGACCTCGCCTCCGGGTTTCGACCAGCGGGCCTTGAAAGAAATCGCGGAAGAAGTTCAAGACGAAATCGAGGCGCTTTCGGGCATTTCGAGCACACAGCTATTCGGGGGCCTCGAGCGAGAGATTCACGTTGATGTGCACGTCGATCTCGCGAGTCAGTACGGTTTGACGCTTCAGGATTGTCGCGAGGCGTTGGCGCGATTCCATGCGGAACTTCCCGGCGGGCAGTTGGACACAGGAACCTTTGATTACCAGGTTCGCAACGAAACCAAGCTCCGCGGCATTGATGACATCCGCCAAGTCATCCTGAAACAGGAGAACGGTCGAATCATTCGACTGGCCGACGTGGCCGAAGTGCGAGATACGCACCGACGGCTCAAGAACGTCGCCCGGCTCGACGGCGATCCGTGCGCCACGATTGTGGTCTACAAAGAATCGGATATCAACACGTACGGCGTGGCCCAAGATATCAAGCTGCGAGTTGCCGAACTGAATCAGCAGTATCCGTTCCTCAAGATCTCCGCGACGCGGGACACTTCCACCGAGATCTCGATTATGTTCCGCGTGCTTGGCTCCAGCTTTGTCTTCGGCGCCATGCTGGTTCTGGTCATCCTGGGTTGGAGTATGGGCTTGCGGATCTCGATCCTCGTGCTGCTGGCCGTCCCCTTCAGCTCCGCGATCGCATTGATCTGCCTGTACTGCTTCGGCATCCCCGCGTCAAACATGGTGATCTTCAGCTTCATCCTCGTCCTGGGCATGGTTGTCGACGGCGCAATTATCGTCGCCGAGAACATCTACCGGCACGTGGAACGAGGCGAACCTCCCGTCGTCGCGGCGAAGAATGGAATTCGGGAGGTGGGCACTCCCGTGATTGTTGCTGACCTGACGACGATCGCCGCCTACCTGCCGATGCTGCTGGTACCCGGCATCATGGGAGACTTCATGGGCGTCATGCCGAAAGTCGTCAGCGTCGCGTTGCTGGGATCGATTCTCGTCGATCATTTCCTGATCCCCGTCCTTGCCGCCCGCTGGTTTCGCCAACGCGTACGAAGCCAGGACGATACAGCTAGATTGCCGGAAGGTGAGGAGGGCGAGGGAATCATCGGCCGTCGACTGACTCAGTTGTACGTCAGAATTCTCGAGTGGGCACTGAACACACGCTGGGCAATTGTCGCATCCAGTCTGCTGGCTCTCGTGTGGGCCGGTCTGATGATCCAACATGTCGGCTTTACGTTCTTTCCCGAGAGTGACCGCGGTCAGTTTGAGATTCGATACGAGCTGCCGCTGGGAAATA
The DNA here is from genome assembly GCA_964522605.1 of uncultured Pirellulaceae bacterium. GTDB lineage: Bacteria > Planctomycetota > Planctomycetia > Pirellulales > Pirellulaceae > CAVZLD01. Next base: position 23,672 of record CAZFWV010000053.1, on the reverse strand, counting down.
GTATCGAACAAACGATCGCCGCTGCGGAGTGCTTCACCGAACCTCTGCGCGAGTTGGCCCAGCGGAACGAGGCCGAGGGGCGACGCGAACTGGTTCACTTTGTGTCAGCGATCGGCTCTTCCGAGGGACTCGCGAGCCGCCTGGAGAATGATCCGGCGGTCGGGCCCGAATTCGGCACCATCATGGTCGAATTGCTCTCACCAATGGATCGCGTTCGTCACGAAGACGAAATCCTGGGTGAACTCCGTGAACAAATCGACCGACGCGTCGATCAGTTTCCTGGTCTGACCTATTCGATCGAGGAAGTCGAGGAGGGACCGCCCGGCGGCTCCGACGTCGCCATTCGTCTGACCGGCGATGAACTCGAACAATTGGGTTCGCTGGGGCAACAACTCGCCTCTAGCTTGAAGCGGGTGGAGGGAACGGTCGACTCTCGCACCGATTACCGTCCCGAAAACCCGGAATTGGTCGTCGAACCGAACCCACGTGTCCTCGGTCTGTTCGATATTGACGAAGCACAGATCGCGCGAGCCATCCTCACGGCGCTGCACGGCGACGAATCGATCGAGTTGAACCTGAACGACGAGGATGTCACGCTGCGGATCCAGGCAGCCGACGAGTATCAGCAGAATGCCGCAACCCTGGGACGCATCATGCTGACCGGACGCACGGGAAAGCGTGCCTCGATCGATGAACTGGGTTCGCTAACCCGCACCGTCGGAGTTCATGCCGTCAATCGTTATCAACAGAAACGTGCGGTTGTCGCCCGTTGCGATGTGCAAAAACCGGATTACACACCGGATGACATCTTCGCCGTTCTGCGTCAGGACATTCTGCCCCAATTGGGCTTCCGTCCGATCGAGGGGGATCCCATGACGTTTCTCGGAGAGACGGGAACCCCGTCGGAGGGCGTCAAGGCGACCTTTACTGGGGAAAACGAGGAGCGTGACAAGAACTTCCGTTACCTGCAGGGTTGCATGCTGATTGCCGTCGTGTTGATTTTTGGCATCCTCGTACTGCAATTCAACAGCTTCCGCCAGGCGACGCTCGTTCTGCTGACCGTGCCGTTGAGTTTCATTGGGGTCGTTGCCGGCATGTGGCTGGCGAATTTCCCGTTCAGCTTGGCATCGTTCATCGGATTAGTCAGTCTGACCGGCGTGGTCGTCAACGATGCGATCGTGGTGATGGATTTTATCAACCAATTGCGCGCTCGTGGCCTGCCGCTGCGCACGGCATTGATCGAGGCGGGCCGATGTCGCTTTCGACCCGTCATGTTGACCACGATCACGACGATCGGCGGACTACTGCCGTTGATGCTCAACCTGACGGGCGGTGCGGAATTCTGGCAACCGTTGACCGGTGCAATCGTCTCGGGCCTTGCGTTCGCTACCCTCTTGACCTTGCTGGTCATCCCGGTGTCATACAGTCTGGTTTATCCACGCGAGTTCCGCGAATCAGCCCCCCGATCAGCCTGATCGATCAATCGTTCCTACCGCGGCCGAACCTTGGACGAACATGTGATATGTTTTCCATAGGTCCTGTCTTTGCATCATTGGGAGTCAACCATGACCGCCTACTGCGTACGCTGCCGCCGCCGGGTCGAAGAAGAAACGTACAACTTCTGGCAAGGCACCGCCTGGTGCGAATCATGCCGCTCCGTCGTTGGGGGCACACTCTGCAAAGTGCCTGCGTGGGTTCTGACAACCGTTGTGATCCTGGCCATGCGAATCACGATGGTGTAACCACTTCCCAGCCACTCCGAAACTGGGGCACGATCAGCTCCTGAGCCGTCGGATTGCCCGAAGCCGTGAGCGTTTCGGCATCCCAGTCGAAACCTCCGCCGGCGCGGTAGGCGACGTTGGCCAGTAGAACGGTTTCCGTCAGAGGTCCCGAGTAGGAAAAATCGCAGGTGGCCGGCGGACCGCCGCGACACGCCTCGAACCACTCACGGTGGAACCCGGGTGAGTCGGGAATCGTCTCGTCCGGTGGTACGAAATCGGCAAACTTCTCTTCCGGGTACAGCTTTCGTTGGCTGAAGCCGCACAACAGCATTCCCTCGCTGCCGATGAACAGCGTGTTGTTGCCCCGCTCGGGAAGCTCCAACTGCCGCAGGATCGGCGGCCCCTGTTTCGCGTGATACCAGTGCAGCCGAACCTCAGGACGACGATCTTCAGCGGGAAAGACAAACTGCGATGTGAGCGATTTGGGTGACCGCTGTGGATCGACTTCCGGTCCGCTCGCATCCACGCGAATCGGCCTCCTCAATCCCAGCGCCCAATACGGAATGTCGAGAATGTGGCATCCCCAGTTGCCCGTTTCGCCGGTTCCGAAATCCCACCAGAAGCGCCAATTGTAGGGGCAGTACTCCGGGCTGTACGGTCGCTCGGCTGCCGGTCCTAACCAGAGATCCCAATTCAGATGCGCAGGTACCGGGGGAAACTCGGTAGGTACGGCGGGCATCCCTCGTTCGCCGTTGATCCAGCAATGGCACTCACGGACTTCACCGATCGCGCCCCCTTGAATCAACTCCACAATACGGTGGATGTTCTTGATCGTGTGACGCTGGACACCCAATTGCGTGGCAACACCCTTCTCCGCGGCAAGTCGCGTCATTGTCCGCACTTCCCAGACCGAATGCGCCATGGGCTTTTCGCAGTAGAGATGCTTTCCCAACTGCAGCGCTGCCAAACAGGGATGAAAGTGAGTGTGGTCGGGCGTGCTAACGACAACCGCATCGATCTCCGCCGACATCTGGTCGAACATCCGCCGGAAATCCTCGAACTTCCGCGCCTGGGGAAATCGCTCAAAGGCATCGCCCGCCCGTTGCTGATCGACATCACACAGCGCAACGACATTTTGGTTGGCAACAGCATTCAGATTACTGCGCCCCTGGCCTCCGACACCGATCACGGCCACATTTAGTTTTTCGTTGGCCGATTGCGCCCGCACCGGTGCCATGGATCCACCGACCCAGTATCCAGCCCCTGCCGCCAACGTCCACCGCAGCAGATCACGTCGGGAGGTTTTCGTTTTCGTTTTCGTTTTCGTTTTCGTTTTCATTTTCGATTTCGTTTTCGTTTTCATCAGTCACTCCTTACTTGGTATCGCTGTCTCCGAGAGCCCATTGAATCGCGTTGGTCAGCAACCGGCGGAACGACGGATCTTGGAAATCGGAATCGACCCCTAGCGATGTGTAGAACACACGGGCGGAACCGGGACCGTATCGATTCGTCCAAGCCACCGGCTGCTGCTCGCCATTGGGGCGCTCGCCAGTTAGCAGCAGTCGCGTCTCGGAAGACTGAAGCGCGCACTTGTAGAGCTTCGAGCTTTCCCAGCCCCGAACACCTCGCAGGAGCGGATCGTCTTTCGCGATTTCTGCCACGTGAACTCGCACCGGCTCCTCGCCAAAATGGCCCGAGTATTTGCCGCCAAGAACTTCCTCATCGAATCCCGGCCATTGAGCACGCCCCGGGGGCGAATCACCTCGCGTGTCGAACGGATGACTGGACGTCCGAATCGCCACTAATGGCTTACCTGCATTCAGGTAGTCACGCACCGCCCGCAACTCCGACTCCCTCGGTGCCCGCCGGCGGACACTCAGAACTAAGAGATCCGCCTCCGTAAGTGCCGACTCCAATCCGTCAAAATCGTGCTGCCGTGGACCGTCACGGGGAGCCACGATGAACTTCGCCTGATACCCCTGCTCCGCCAAATCCGACTCGAAGTAGGCGGGCAGAGTTTCGTCCGTCCGATACTCCGGCTCGCCGATCATAAAGACGATCCGTCGGCCGCCCTGCGTTGCTTCCTCTGCGGCGCGAATCGGCTCGATAGCCGGTACCACGATCCCGAGCAGTACGAAAACCCGACCGACCCAACTGCCGCACATGCCGTTCATTCAGTTGCCTTTCTCTGCGCCAAGCGACCTCGTGCTTTGTCAATCCTTGGGAACAGCTCAGAAACAACTTCCTCGTTGAACCGCGCGGTCATCGCTTTGTAGGCAGAGGGACGGATCCTCCGCGGCACGCGGGGCACGCGGTTAAACGAGAGAACCGAGATACCGATGTTATTTCTGAGTCAGTCCGTAGATCATTCGTGCCACAACCGTCGATAGGATATCATAATGGACTACGCCGGACCACAAATCCACGAAGCCTTTCTCAGGTCCGTGGCCGAACTTGTGAGAATTCGGATGACAGCGCCGGACGTCCCGAAGTCTCCAACGTCGGCGATATTCCAATCCTAATCGAGTCCTGGCATACGTAACCTGTGTGGGGTTGCTTGAACCATCGGCACGACCAACTCGAACTCGCAACAACTAGCTACTCGGCTCAATTGAAACTCTCGGAAGTTCCGCAATGCAGCAACGAACAGCGTGTAACCGAGACTGTCCCGACGCGTGCGGCATCCTTGCAACGATTGAAGATGGACGGGTAACTCGACTGCAAGGAGATCCGCAACACCCGGTTACGCAGGGGTTTCTTTGCCACCGTACGAGTCGGTTCCTCGAACGCCAATACGCCCCGGATCGGCTGATGCAGCCGCTACTGCGCACGGAAAGCGGATTCCGCGGAATCAGTTGGCAACATGCGTTGGACCTGGCGAGCGAACGGTTGCTTCGATTTCGTGAAGAATCGGGTCCCGCCTCCATCCTGCACTATCGTTGCGGCGGCTCGATGGGGATCATGAAGCACGTTACCGACTACTTTTTTCAGGCCTTTGGGCCGGTCACGATTAAATCGGGCGATGTCTGTTCGGGCGCGGGCGAAGCTGCTCAGATGACCGATTTCGGCTGCAGTGACAGCCATGACCTGTTTGACCTGCTGAACAGTCGCACGATTGTACTCTGGGGCAAGAACGTCTTTGTCAGCAGCGTTCATCTGCTCCCCCTGTTACGGAAGGCTCGGGGCCAGGGTGCAAAAATCTTGCTCATCGACCCGGTTCACCATCGAACGGCATCGCTCTGTGACAAGTTCCTGCAGCCACGCCCCGGCGCAGATGCAGCCGTCGCATGCGGAATCGCGCGATGGTTGTTGGACCACAAACAGCTCGATCCGCAAGCGGCCGAGTATTGTGATCATTTCGACGCCTACTGTGATTTGCTCCAGACCCAATCCCTCGAGCAGTGGGCAGCCCTGGCGGCCGTTCCGGTCGGGGATCTGATCGAGACAGCCCAATCGTACACCTCCGGTCCAACGGCGACGCTGGTTGGCTGGGGATTGCAGCGACGACAATTCGGCGCAACCACGGTTCGATCGATTGACGCGCTGGTGGCAGTTTCTGGCAATCTCGGTATCCCGGGCGGCGGTGTTTCGTTCTACTATCGGCGACGGGGCGCATTCGACCTTTCCTTTTGCCAGCCGGAGAGCGCCCCACGGACGATTCCGGAACCGCTCTTGGGCCCAGGGATTCTCGAGCAGACAGATCCCCCGATTCGCATGGTTTGGGTCACTGCGGGAAACCCCGTCGCCATGCTTCCGGATTCCCAAACGGTCGCCAACGCGCTGGAGAGCCGTGAGTTCACCGTCGTGGTCGATTCCTTTTTGACCGACACCGCACGCTGTGCGGACCTAGTCTTGCCCACGACAACGATGCTCGAAGAAGATGACTTACTCGGCGCTTATGGGCATCATTGGCTGATCGAATCACGACCGGTCGTTGCCGCTCCCGAGGGCGTGCGCAGCGACTATCAGATCGTGCAGGAACTGGCCCGCCGCGTCGGCCTGTCCCGTCATTTTTCCGACGATGTTGCGACATGGAAACAACGCCTCTTGCGCCGGCTACAACCGCATGGGATCGAGTTGAATCGCTTCGCGGAGGGCGCCGTGAAGAATCCACTGGCGACGCAAATCCTGTTTGCTGACCGGCGATTTCCCACCGCGACTGGTCGGGTCAATTTGCTGCACGAACTGCCCGACACGTTGCTGCGCGGCGACTCCACATCGCTCACGCTCGCCGCACTCGCAACCGAGAAAGCGCAGGCTTCGCAATGGCCTGCCGAGGCACAAGTCGGTCCCGCGACCGCAGTGGTTCACCCAGATGCCGCAGCGGGCTTCCACGAAGGCCAACTCGTCCGACTGGTAACGCCTCGCGGCCATCTCACGGTCAAGCTCCGGTTCGACCCGCATCAGCGGCCGGATCTCGTATTAATGGAGAAGGGCGGCTGGCTTCACGCCGGCCGCTGCGCGAACGCTCTGATTGAAGCTCAAGTGACAGACGATGGTCAGTGTGCGGTGTATTACGACACGCGCGTGCAAATCCAGCCTATCCTCGAAGATGGACTCAACGAGTCACCGTGACCGGAATCATTTCCTTGGACGGCAGATCATAAGGCGCCAAATCGACCAGCCAGACATTGCGAAATTGAACCGGGTTCCCGTGATCCTGCAATTTCGTCGGCAACAATTCTGGCGACTCTGCTCGCCCCGCGCCCGTCTTTCGTTCAACACGCAGACAGTTGTGGACGGCGACCCCATTGTGAAGCACAGTCAGCCGTGCATCTTGAACTTTGTTGCCGTCCGCATCGAATTGAGGTGAATGGAACGTAATGTCGTATGTCTGCCAACTCAGCGGTGGAAACGCCATGTTGATGTCAGGCGCCACGTACTGGTACAGACCACCACACTCGTTGTTCTTCCCCTCGAGCCCGAACGAGTCGAGGATCTGGACCTCGTATCGACTCTGCAGATAGACGCCACTGTTTCCTCTTCCCTGTCCACGAGCGTGGGGCATGTATGGCACACAGAACTCCAGATGCAACGTGTAGTCACGATAGCGTGAAACCAACTCAGTGCCGACCTGCAACAAGCCTTGGTTCGTCTTCGCATTCTTAAAAGCGCTCGCGTCTGACCCATCAAATAACACAACACCAGATGCTGGCGGTCGGGCGCCCAGCGTGCAACTGCGACGCAGAACCTTCGGCATGGTTCCCACAACTCGTCCTTGAACATCATGGACGACGGCTTGCCCCCGTTGCACGCGAATCGTCCGGTCCGCCTGCCGAAGAACGAGCTGATCTCCTTCGCGTGCTCCTTGCCATGGCTCACGCGCGACACGGTTCCACCCGTTGCCTGGCAAACCTCCCTCATAACTGGTCGCGGAAAACTGCCCCGCACCTAAGGCAACCACCTGAAGCCCCCAGCGCTCTCGAGCGCTATCCGGTCGGGATATGTCGAGATCTAACGATCCCAGATACTCTCCCATCAAGGAAAAGTCATGATCCGCGTCGGCCACGGATGTCGCCGCTTTGCGACCGGATTCAGCACCCTGTATGGTCGCGACTACGACAGAGAAGTTGACCAGAACCGATGCAACGCAAAGAAATGTCCGTCTCATAGAAGTCGCTCAATGACCACAGGTTCGTAGAAGCGAATGCGCGTGTCCGCAGGCGAGCATACCGCCAGAACACCATCATAAATGTAACACACACGCAATTCCAGATGTTCCGCTTACTCTTTCGCCGAGAAGAAGCCCGCTCGACTCGCTTCGGCCTCGGGCGCGTAGACTCGGATCTTCGTCACTCGTCCGGTATCATCGAAGCTACCGAAGCCAACGTAGCCCGCGCCATGCGTCTTGTCGATCGCCTGCAAGATCGGTTGGCTCAGGTCATCAACATATACGTCGATCTTGCCCGATTCCCAGTCTCGCACGACGCGAACCGGATGCCAGGCGTCGACGTCCCCCCAATCAAAACCGGTGGTACCATGCTGCGTGATGGCCTTTCGTGGGGCACCGTCTACGGTGAAAATTTGATGCGCATGGGGATCGGCTTTCGTCGCGATGTGTGCGTAATAATAGTGTGCCGGATCCACGAAGTTCAAGAAAATACACGCATCGCGATGACCGTATTCACGACCCGTCTGCTGGATCTCGCAGTCGAGTATGAAACTCTTGAATCGGTGCGTTGCGACCAGTGCGATATTGTGAGGCGAACGATGGGGTGGCGAATAACCGCTCGGCCCCGCATGCGAGTGTTCCAGTAATCCTCGATCATTTACTGTCGTCTGCTGCCAATGATCAGCAGAGGAAAACACGAATCGCTTCAGCGCATCCGGACTCGTGAAATCCTCACGAAACACAAGCGTATATCCCGCGGGGAGCGGTGCGAGCGGAACCGCTTCCTGAGACCACAACGGACAGGCCGTGGTGACGAGTAGCAACGCAATTCCAGCCACCGATCGATTCATGACATTCCCCTTCAATTTGTATTCACAGATTCAATGCCGAAGTCCCAGGGGGGAGGCTGTAGGCGATAGGCTGTAGCCAGTAGTCTACCGTCTTTCGTCTGCAGCCTACAGCCTATCGCCTGCAGCCTGTACTGGTCGCCCGAGTCCGCGAGAATCGCAGCGGAAAGCGTTCTTCCGTCGATCCACTCCACCACGGCCTGCTCCCCACGACTCGGCGGTTGCCACCTCCCTCGGGAAGCGTACAATGAGCTTTCCTTCTCGAACTGAACGGAAATCTCTTGAGTAGTGAAGCGGAAACCATGTCCCAGCCTTACGATGCCCTGCTCGTGGTCTCGTTCGGAGGCCCCGAGGGCCCCGATGATGTGATGCCGTTTTTGGAGAACGTCCTGCGAGGACGCAACGTTCCACGCGAACGCATGCTGGAAGTCGCCGAGCACTACCATCATTTCGGAGGCGTCAGTCCGATCAACGCGCAGAATCGCGAGTTGATTCAGGCGTTGCAGAGGCTGCTGGATGAGCAGGGGCCGCATCTGCCGATCTATTGGGGCAACCGCAATTGGCATCCAAGATTGACCGATACGATGTATCAGATGGTTCAGGATGGCGTACATCGCGCCTTGGCCTTCGTCACCTCCGCCTTCAGTTGCTATTCCGGTTGCCGCCAATATCGAGAGGATATTCAACGCTCGCAAGCGGAAATCGGTCCGCAAGCACCGCAGATCGACAAGTTGCGAATGTTCTTTAATCACCCGGGGTTTGTTCGCACGATGGCCGATCGGGTCCGCGATGCGATCAATCAGATCGCACAAGAGCGACAATCGGCAACGCAACTGATTTTCACGGCGCACAGCATCCCGCTGGGCATGGCGGACAATTGTCGATATGTCGAGCAACTGCAGGACAGCTGCCAGCTCGTCAGCGATCAAGTCGGGCACGGAGCCTGGACGCTTGTTTACCAGAGTCGCAGTGGACCTCCGTCGCAGCCCTGGTTGGAACCCGACGTGTGTGATTATCTCTCGCAGCTTTCCCAACAAGGTGTGCAGGATGTTGTGATTGTACCGATTGGCTTCATTTCCGATCACATGGAGGTCAAGTACGATTTGGACACGGAGGCTCACGACTTGTGTCAGAAGCTGGGGCTGAACATGGTCCGCGCCGGGACCGCTGGCGTTCATCCCGAATTCGTCGCCATGATCCGGGAATTGATTCTGGAACGGCTCGACGACGCGGTCGAGCGGCGCGCTTTAGGAAAGCTGGGGCCAAGCCACGACGTGTGTCCCGTAGACTGCTGTCTGTGGGAACCGCCGAAACGCCGACCGAGCTGAGTCGTACGCTATAATCCATACAGCTCCGTTGTCGATTCCTCTTCGTCGTGAAGGACGCACACCATGCCTCAGGCTGTTGTCGACCCGGATGATTTGCGACAGTTCGCTCATCGGCTGAAGAAGTTCAATGCGGACCTGCGCGAACGGCTCACCGCTCTGAATCGAGACATGAGTGCACTTTCGGCCACGTGGCGTGATCAGGAACACCAGCGGTTCGCACACGAGTTTGACGAACAGTTGCAGATGATCGCACGGTTTCTCGAGCGATCCGATCGACACGTTCCCTACCTGGTGCGGAAGGCCGAGCAGATTGAAGAGTATCTCCAGTCCTGACAGGTCGAAAACCGATGAGTCGCCGCGCCCATGTTGTTTCCGTCGAGGCAGTTCGTCAGTTTAAGGCCGCCCTGCAGGAATTCGAGGAGATTCTTCGCCAGGCTTTGATTGCGTTGCAAATGGAAGTCCAGCGTGGTCGTGATTGGTTCGAGCAGGAGCGTATGCCTTATTGGCAGGCCGAGGTGCGAAAGGCCCAGGAATCTTTGGTGGAAGACTTGAATCGGCTGGAGCGAAAGCGTTTGTCCTTCAATCCAGCGGATTCGCCTTCTTGTCACGAGGAAGAGCAGGCAGTCCGACTTACGCGACAGCGTCTTCGTTACGCCGAGGGGAAGGTTGTCACGACGCAGAAATGGCTGCATCGCGTGCGCCATGAGACGGACGAGTTCCGCAATCTACTGGCGAAGCTGCAACATCTGTCCGATAGCGAATTGCCGCGGGCGATCGCTTCGCTGGAAAGTCGCATCCGTGCGCTCGACAAGTACACGCAGCGTGCCGCTTCCGCTGCGGAGTCGACCTCACCGGAGTTGCCCCCCACGAAACCTTTGGACTGAACATGAACGCCTGCGATCTCATTACCAGCGCCGGACACCTGCAGAAAGCAACCATCGAGCTTGGGCGAAGATGGACGGACACCCGTTCGACTTGGCAAGATGCGACGGCGCAAGCTTTCGAGAAGCAGTTCCTGGCCCCCATGCCCACGCAAATTCGAATGCTCTTGTCAGCTGCCAGCGAACTGCACGAACTGCTGCAGAAGGCTGAACGAGACTGCCGCGATGAAGCAAGCGAGGTGAGTTGATGGTGCAGGATGTTTCCACCACCGCACAGCAAGCGGCGATTGACCGACTGATGGAATCCGCGGGCAAGGCCGAACGGCAGCAAGCGGAGCTCGTTCACGCTCACGAGCAAGAACGAGTTGCGGCCGACGCCGAATTTCTGGCGGCTCAGAAGCAAATGCAGCAGCACGGGAAGCAGAAGCTGGATGCACTGAATACTGAGCTCAGCGAGCAGTTGGAAACCGCACGGTTGTCGCTGGAACAGCAACTGGAAGAACTGGAGAAGATACGAAGTACGAAAACCGAAGATGCTGTGCGCCGGCGCACAGAACGAGTAACCCAGGCCCAACAGGACTGCGAAGCAACACTATTCCAATTGGCAGATCACGTCGAACAGGATCGGAGTTCGACACGCGAGAAGCACGATGAATTCCTCAAACACTGCTCCGAAGCCTCGTCCCAGTTGGAAATCGTTCGTGAGGCGACTCAGACATTTTGGGACCGGCGAGGATGGGAATTCGCGGAGGAAAAGGTCTCCGTCGGCAGCCCGACGGACTGGAGTTCGACGCTGCTGCGACGCTCAGTAGAAGCGCGGCAGCAGGTGGAGGAGCAACTGGGTGAGCTGCGACGGCTGGCGACCACGCGATTTCTCGACGAGGGTTGGTGGCTGCCGTTCGTCATGGTTGTCCTGCTCGGAGGCGCCTTCGTCGTCGGTTTTCGGCCGAACTTCTGGTGGCCTATCGTCGCCCTTGTCACGCTGTTGGCCACTTGGCTCGCGCTCCAGGTGACCTCGCTGCTACTCCGTCGGACCCTCCGCCGCGTGGCACCCGAAATGGAACGTCAACTCGGCGAGGCCGCCGGCGGTCTCCGGGCGGCACAGGCCGCCGCGCAGCGGGAGATGCAGGCCACGCTCGCACAAATCGATCGGCATAAAGAGGATCAAACCACGGCCGCACAGCAGGAAATGAATGAGCGCATTCAGCATGCGCAACAGGATCTGAAGGCCTGGAGGAAGGACCTGGAGATCGCCTACCAACGGCGGTGCCAAGAGCTGGAAACGGCATGGGAACACGAGACCGACGAGATCGGCAACAGATACTCTCCGCTCATTCAAGAAGAGCGTCTGGCCCTCGAACGGCGGGAACAGGAATTGGCGGAGCGTCATCAGCAGCAAGTGGAGACGATCGATTCGAACTTTCGCCAAGCCCAGGAGCAGCTCCGCGCCGACTGGACCGGTGAGCTGACCGCCTTTTGTCATTTTGCCCAGGCCGCGCGCGAGGCGGCCGCATCCGCCATGGATTGGGACACACTCGATGTTCAGGCCTGGACTCCGCCGGCTCAGCCCGCGGACGCAATCCCGCTCGGATCGTACAACGTCCCGTGGCCAGCGGCCATTTCCCTGGCGGCCGAGGGAACGATCCTCGAAGACAACGGATGTCGCCTGCCGATCCTGATGTCGTTTCCCCACCAGGCGTCACTCGTGCTGAAGGTTCGCGACGAAGGTCGCGCGGCAGCGATCGGTGTGCTCCAACAAGCCATGCTCGGGCTGCTCACCTCCGTCCCGGCCGGCAAGATTCGCTTCACGATCATCGATCCGACCGGCCTGGGTCAAAACTTCTCGGCCTTCATGCACCTGGCCGACTACGATGAACGGCTCGTCGGGCATCGGATCTGGACGGAAGCGGCCCACATCAATCAGCGGCTGGCCGATCTGACGGAACACATGGAGAATGTCATCCAGAAGTATCTGCGAAACCAGTTTGACTCGATACAGCACTATAACGAAACGGCCGGGGAAGTTGCCGAGCCGTTTCGCGTCCTGGTCGTGGCGAACTTCCCCGCGCATTTCTCGGAGGAAGCAACGCGCAGATTGATCAGTATCGCCAACAGTGGTCCGCGTTGCGGCGTCTATACGTTGATCAGCATTGATCTGGCTTCCCGCATGCCCCGTCACGTGCAATGGTCCGATTTGGAAGCGAATGCGAATGTGCTGGTCTGGGAGCAGGACCGCTTTCGCTGGCAGACCGAGACGCTCGCTCCCTGGGAACTGTCGCTTACGCCGCCGCCGGACGACCCGAGCATGACGGCCTTGATTCAGGCGGCCGGGCGACACGCTAAACAATCCAGTCGCGTCGAAGTGCCGTTTTCCTTCGTGGCACCCGACCCGTCGCAGCGTTGGACCTTCGACAGCAACACGGGAGTCGACATACCGCTGGGGCAAGCCGGAGCGACCCATCGCATGGCGCTCAAGCTAGGTCAGGGCACGTCTCAACACGTTCTGATCGCCGGCAAGACCGGATCGGGCAAGTCGACTCTACTGCATGCGCTGATCACGAATGCCGCATTACACTATCCGCCCGACCAACTGCAGTTGTATCTGGTTGACTTCAAGAAAGGGGTCGAGTTTAAGCCCTACGCGGAACATCGCCTGCCGCATGCCCGCGTGATCGCGATCGAAAGCGAGCGCGAGTTTGGCCTGAGCGTGCTGCAACGACTGGACCAGGAATTAAGATGGCGCGGCGATCTGTTTCGTGAAGCAGGAGTCCAATCGCTGGCACATTTCCGTCAGATTCGCTCGCAGCAGACGATGCCGCGGATTCTGCTGATCGTCGATGAATTCCAGGAGTTCTTTGTGAACGATGACAAGATCGCTCACGAGGCCTCGTTGCTGCTGGATCGACTGGTGCGGCAAGGGCGCGCGTTCGGCATGCATGTGATTCTGGGTTCGCAGACTCTGGCAGGTGCCTATTCACTCGCCCGCAGCACGATCGGACAGATGGCGGTGCGGATCGCGCTGCAGTGCAGCTCGGCCGATGCGCACCTCATCCTGAGCGAAGACAATACGGCGGCCCGCTTGCTGGGACGGCCGGGCGAGGCGATCTACAACGACGCAAACGGTTTGCTCGAAGGGAACCACCCATTTCAAGTCGTCTGGCTTTCGGATGAACAACGGTCCAAGGCGCTGCGGCAGATTTCCGAATTGAGCACCGAGCGAGCGCTCGATTTGCCGCCGCCGATCATCTTTGAGGGCCACACATCTGCTCGCCTGGAACAGAACGACCAACTCGCACATCGGATTGAGAGCGGACCCACGGCGCTCTCCGCACTTTCGCCGACCGCGTGGCTCGGTGCCGCCGTCGCCATCAAGGATCCGACCGCCGTTGCGTTTCGCCGACAAAGCGCGCAGAACCTGCTGATCGTCGGACAGAATGAGCAGGCCGCGCAAGGGGTACTCTGCAGTAGTATCCTCAGCCTGGCCGCCGAACGCCCCGCCGATCCCGACGCCCGTCGGTCCCGTGCCGTGACCTTTCACCTGTTGGACGGGCTCCTGAATCAACCGGTCCCGGACGGTCTCAGTTCGTTCTTGTTAGAAAACGCCGATCTGGATTTGCAGATCGCCGGACCAAGTGGTACTACGGAGACCATTCATACGATTGCGGAAGCCATCGAACAGCGTCAGCAAACCAACGGCACAACGCCGGATCCGATCTTCCTGGTGATCTACGACCTGGCAAGATTCTCTCAGTTGCAGAGCGAACTGGACGATTTCGGCCTACCGAGTTTCGGGGACCGCGATCAGCCGGCCAGTCCGGCGGCAGAATTGGCAGTTATTCTGCGAGACGGGCCATCGGTCGGCGTTCACACACTGATTTGGGCGGACAACTACAACAATCTATCACGCTGGTTTCAGCGACCTCAATTGCGCGACTTTGGCTACCGTGTGCTCTTTCAAATGAGTGCCGTCGATTCCAGCCAATTGATGGACTCAACCGCCGCCAGCGTGCTTGGCGGTCACCGCGCCATCCTCTACCAGGACGCCAGCGGCGAGGCCGAACGCTTTCGCCCTTATCAGCTTCCTACCGTCGAATGGATGGGCGAGCTGCGAGAGACCTGGAGCAAAACGAAAACGGCTGAAAGTCCTGGAACCGCGTAGCCCCGGAAAACGCCCTCGTCGAGATGCAGGAATCTGGGGCAGATGGAAGAAAAATGGCCGCGGAGAGACGCGGAAAAACGCCGGGCGGCCGGGCGGGAGGCTGGAGACTGGAGACTGGAGACTGGAGACTGGAGACTGGAGGCGGGAGAGCACATTTCAAAACTTCTCTCTCCCGTAGGGGATGACTCAGAAATAACTTCAACATCTCGGTCCTCTCGTTTAACCGCGCGGGCGTCGCCCCGCGGGTAGAGGGACGAGTCTCCCGCGGCCCGCTGGGCACGTGGTTAAACGAGGAAGATGCTTCTGCGCCGTCCCTAAGGAGGAGAATTGCCCACGGATACGACAGAGGGGACGGATCGGCACGAACAGATCCGCGGACATCCGCTGGATCCGCGGCAGGATGGCTGGTGGCAGGGCGTAACGATGCCCCAGCAAACCGGTGACTACGAAATCGGAGGACTGTTGCGTGTCATCGCATTGGGTCGCCTGAAGATATCGCTCTCCAAAGCAACAGGTCTCTCCCGTAGTCCTGCTCATAGGATTTGTATCCCACGACCAGCCCCGATCCGTCGGGTGAAAACGCAACGGCAAAGGACATTCCCGGCCTTCGGCACAACACGCCAATCTCAGACCCCATCCTGACAGACCACAGCCGAACAGCCGAGTCATTTCCCACAGAGGCAAGTGTCTTGCCGTCCGGCGAAAAAGCAATTTCCCTGACACCCAATTGGGATCCTGTGAGTCTGTGAAGAGTCTGTCCCGAGGCGACATCCCAAAGTCGAATAATTGCATTCTCGTATGCACTTGCCAGGATCTTTCCGTCGGGACTGAAGACAACGTCCAGCCCAGGAAGAGGCGCAGGGAGGCGCCGGAGGATCTTCGCTTGTTGCGCATCCAGTAGCAGGATCTCTGGAAAATCGCCGCAGCAAGCCAAGTAACCGCCGGAGGAGGAATACGCCAAAGCCCAGCCGTTGCCGGGAAGCGAAACGCTGCCCACTTCGCGCAGTTCACGGATGTCCCATACGCGAACGGTCATATCCGGGCCGGTACTGGCCAATAACCGGCCGTCAGGTGAGAAGGCGATGTCTTCGACCCCTCCTGGATGAGGTCCAAGGTGGCCCACGACATTCAGTTTTTGGGGATCCCACAGGATGATCCGAGGAGATGTTGCCGAAGTCGTGACCAACAGGTCTCCTTCAGGGGAATACAAGACACGCTGATTCTCCAGGGCCTCTCCCTCCGGCTGGACAACGACCCTGCCCACGGTACGCCAGGGATCTCCGATCCATAATCTGCCGTTCTGACACGCGACGGCCAGAGTTGTTCCATCCGGTGAAAACGCGACATCGTCCGCGCTCTGGCATTCTTCGGGTCCAATCGTCTGAATACGCTCGTATTGTTCCAGGTTCCAGATCTTGGCGTTGCCCTCCGAGCCACAGCTAATCAGTTTTCGTTCATCGATGAATTGCACATAATTCGCGGCGCCATCGTGAGCCTTGAAGCTGTGTGATTCGTTGATGTCAACCCAATTGGGTGAGATCGTCCAACAGACAACTACCCCGTCGTTGTAGACAGCGGCAAGTGTCCGACCACTTGGGGAAGAAGCAATCGCATTCAACCAGGCACGATGTCGGGGAAGCGGCAGCATCCTCTCTCCCGTTGACTGACGTACGACGAACACGCGGCAGGAGCGACGACTGCCAACTGCCAAGTAGGGCTGATCAAACATGTACGTGCCAAATGTCAATTGGATGAGCGGCTCCTCTTCAAAAATAACTTCGTAGGCAACTTCCCCGGATGCGGCCTCGACAGCCTGAAAGCAATCTACGCGGTTCCCCCGCTCGGTCTTGCGAAACGGCAGCAGCAAATGCCGACCGTCTGGCGAAAAACGAAGCGATTCATTTCTGGCGCCATTCTCAATCCGAAGCTCCAACTCGCCGTTGAGCGAGCAGACTCTTACGTCTTCGTAACGCGAGCCTGACGCGACAAGCGCTCCGTCGGGCGAAAACACAATCGCCTCCACGGTGGCGACGTGAGTTGTCAAGTCGCGGATCTTTTGTCCGCTGGCGACGTCCCAAAGAGCCACCGTATTCTCACCGGTAGCGAGCAGGCGTCCGTCGGGAGATACGGCCACGGCAGCAAGCGTTTCGTCCCCGGAGTCCATTGTCGAGACTAATTGCCCATCCGCGAGTTGCCAGATTCGCACCAATCCGTCGTCGCCCACCGTTGCCAGCTTTTCTCCACCCGGAAACACCGTCAGCTCGGTGATCGCCCCGTCGTGGCTTCTCAGCACCAGCGGGGGCGGCTCTTTCACCAGCGAATGCAGCAGGTACCACTCGATCCCCCGACGATCCAATTCACCGGGATCGGGTACATGCCTGGCAAGAATCGTAGCTGCTTCGCCTGCCCAGCGCCGGTTCCACGCCTGATAGGCCAATTTCATGTCGGAGTCGTACAGCAGATCTCCCACCTGGTCGAGGGCCGCTTGCGTGTGACGGCTTCCGTGCAGTACCAGGCCCGTACTGACCGCCAGCGTCACCGTGAGCAGCAGACTGACCGCCAGAGCGCTAAGGATCAGGATCCGATGGCGGTGCGTCCATTTGATGGCGCGGTCAGTCAGCGTCGGCCGCCGCGCGTGAATGGGCCGGGCCTGGAGGAACCGCTGCAAGTCGTCCGCCATGGCCTGGGCAGACGCGTAGCGGCCGGAAGACTCTTTGTCCGTGGCTGTCAGAATGATTGTTTCCAGGTCCCGAGGGATCCGAGTATCTAACGTCCTGGCACGAGGCGGCTCGCGATTCCCGATTGCCGACAGCAGCGACTCAGTTTCTTCCTCAGGAAACATCGGCGTCAGCGTCACCATTTCATACAGTGTGGCACCCAACGAATAGACATCGCTGCGCTCTCCCACTTCGGCTCGTCGCCCGAGTGCCTGTTCCGGGCTCATGTAACGCAGCGTGCCCATCACATCGCCCGTCATCGTCAAGTGGGCGTCGCGTGTATGAGCCAGACCAAAGTCCGTGAGGTAGGCTCTGCCCTGTTGATCGACGAGAATATTCGAAGGTTTCACGTCGCGGTGCAGGATCCCGTTCTCGTGGGCATGCTCGAGCGCCTCGGCGATTTGTCGAGCGATATCCGCTGCGCAATGCAGTCGATCATGAATCGTCGAAGCACGCTGCTTCGTGGATTCATCTCCTATTGATGCCTCGAACGCATCCGAGGGGGCTTCCACTGCGTCCGCCCGCTCCCGCTGCCGCGTAACCCACTCGGCAGCCGAGATGCCCTCAATCAGCGGCATCGCAAAGTAGTGCAAGTGGTCGACGTGTCCCATCGCGAGCACATTGACGATGTTCGGGTGCGACAGTTGTGCCTCGATCAAGGACTCATTCTTGAACCGCTGAAGTTGGCGCGGGTCCAGCAGCGTGGCAAAGGGGAGGACTTTCAGTGCCACGCGGCGACGCAGAGAAATCTGCTCCGCTTCGTAAACGACGCCCATTCCGCCATAGCCAATTTCCCGGATGATCCGATAATCACCCAGGATGCGCTGCTGAGCGCCCTGTGGTCCGGCGAGATCGGGTGGCTCCGCAGACAGGGCAGACGCGGCTGCGCCAATTTCTGCGGCCGCTTCGAGGGCAGGCAGCAAGCCTCGCAGACGATCGACATGCTCCGGGTGGTCGCGCGTCAGCTGATCGATGTTGACCGAAATGCCCGCCTGCAACTTCTGCGATAACCGATCGACCAGGTCAGCAAAGTCGGCTTCGAGATCGGACTCCGCTGGCTGCTGCGATGGTGGCTGGACCATCGTTCAACGCTCCTCGGGCTGGTCATTCAAGAAAACTCGCAATCGTTCGAGTGCCCGGACATGGCGCATCTTGACAGCGGCCTCGGAAATTTGCAGGACGGCTGCGGTTTCCGCCACGCTCAATTGCTCGACGTAGCGCAGCCGGAGCAATTCCCGATGGTGAATTCCCCGCGCCCCCGATTCTCGCAGATCGAGAGGGCGGGAGCCAGCAGTCGACTTTCGCTGATTACGTCTTTCCCCAGGGGCACGATTCTCGTGGCGGGAAATACCATCGTGTCCATGGAATTTTGACTCCGCGCCTTCCCTGTATTCCGCACGCAGCACATCGCAACAAGGCCGCTCGGAAGTCACGCGTAGACTTCCCACGACGGCCTCGAACAGATTCTCCGACAAACTTCCGTCCGAACCGTTACCTTTTTGGAGTTTTCAGAAGGTCAGTAATAGGGGGCAGCGTGTATTCGAGCCCCGATTCCTGGGAACCCCACCACCGGGCGGAGGAAATACCGTCCCCAACATCGGACGAACGGGAGACCTGGCCATGAAGAATTCGCGAAAAAACTCGTTGCGTTGCGGCTACGGGGCGCAACGTCGTTCGCTTACGCTCGACGTACTCGAAGACCGACGACTACTGAGCGCAAGCACGCAGGTCGGTGCCGGACAGTCGCCCTTCGTTCCCGGCGAGATCCTGATTGGCTTTCAAGGGGATATTCCAGCCGTCTGGCGTAACCAGGGTGTGGAACGGGCCGTAGAGGTGGCGGGCAGTCGCGTTGAGGCAGTCGCCTTGGCCTCCGGCAAGGTGCTCCAGTATCTGCCCGCCAAGGCGAATCGTCCCGAGCAAGTGACCACCAGTTGGAAATTGCCTCCCGGGATGGATGTCCTGGAGGCGGTCGAGCGTTTGACTGGACAGCCGGGAATTGTCTACGCCGAGCCAAACTACATTGTATCAGCCACCGTCACATCTCCGAATGATCCGCTCTTCAACGACCTATGGGCAATGAACAACACGGGCCAGACCGGAGGCGTCGTGGATGCCGATATCGATGCGACGGAGGCCTGGGATGTCCACACGGGTAGCGGCAACATTGTCGTGGGAATCATCGACACGGGCGTCAAATACGAACACGAAGATCTCGCGGCGAACATTTGGGACAATACCGACGAAATCCCCGATAATGGAATCGATGATGACAACAACGGGTACATCGACGACGTCCACGGCTGGGACTTCGTGAACAATGACAATGATCCCGACGACGACAACAAACATGGCACCCATGTTGCCGGCACGATCGGCGCTGTGGGCAACAACGGCATTGGCGTGGCCGGTGTGAACTGGAACATTCAGATCATGCCGTTGAAGTTCCTCAATAACCGCGGATCGGGAACCACGGAGGATGCAGTTCGGGCACTCGACTACGCCACGAATATGCGACTCCGCGGAGTAAATATCGTGTTGACGAACAACAGTTGGGGAGGCGGTGCTTCATCGGAGGCGCTTCGAACCGCTATTGAAGCGAGCGGGGACGCCAACATGCTGTTCGTTGCCGCTGCCGGCAATACCGGTTATGGAGCGACCCTGCCTGCTGCCTACAATCTGAACAACATCATTTCGGTCGCCGCCACCGACCACGCGGACCAGCTGGCTTCGTTTTCCAGCCGCGGAGCCAATGTCGATCTAGGCGCTCCGGGCGTGGACATTCTCAGCACGATGCGAAATGGCTACTCAACACTCAGTGGTACTTCGATGGCTTCGCCACATGTGGCGGGAGTGGCCGCGCTTGTCTGGGACTACTTGCGGGAATCGGGCTACGACCCTGACTACGAAGAAGTGCGTGACGTCATCTATTCAAGCGTCGACCCATTGCCCTCATTGGCTGGACTAACGACGACCGGGGGTCGCCTCAACGCTTCCGGCGCCTTGGTTGCCGCAGATGTGCTGCTCAATAGGGAAACCAGCATTTCGGTCGGTGACGTGAGCCAACTGGAAGGACAGTCCGACGTGACGATGCTTAGTTTCACGGTGTCACGGGAAGGCGATTTGGACAAGTTGACAACGGTAACCTGGACAACATCCCCTGGCACAGCGAATCTAACGAGTGATTACACTCCCGCAAGCGGGCAAGTGGTATTCGGTTGGGGTGAGGAGACTGCCCTAATCGAAGTCGCTGTGACCGGCGACACAGAGGAGGAGCCGCACGAGACTTTCTTCGTCGATCTCTTGGGTGCGGATAACGCCTGGATTGTGGACAGCCAAGCAGTCGGCACGATTCTGAATGACGACACGACGATCTCGATTAGCGACGCGGAAGTGACGGAGGGTGACGACCGCGTGGTGTTTCTCGACGAATTTGTACCCGCCGGTCGCAGCGGGCTGAATTATCCGAACTCTCTGGAATACGGACCTGACATCGACGGCGACGGAGCGCCCGAACACATCTATATCGCGAACTGGATCGATCGAAACGTGCTGCGTTTCAATGTCGAGACAGGAGGCGAGGGTGAGGTCTTCATCGCTGCTGACAGTGGTGGAATGGATCGCCCCAACCAGGCAGTCTTCGGACCTGATGGGAATCTTTATGTGGTTGACAGCAGTGCGCACGCTGTATTTCGTTACGACGGAATCACCGGCCTTCCCAAGCCAGCGGCGGGAAAAACCAAAGCAACCTTCATCTCGGCAGGCGAAGGTGGGCTGTCGGGGCCTCGCGGAATCGCGTTTGATGCTCAGGGTGATCTCTATGTGACAAGCTACGACACCGACGAAGTCATTAAGTACTACGGTCCGGCCGGCTATGGATCGGGCGCAGATGAAGACGAAGGACGCGTCGCTGGAACGTTCGTTTCGGCCGGTAGTGGCGGACTGGATTTCCCGCGAGCACTCTCGTTCGGACCGGACGGTCGTTTGTACGTAAGTAGTTATGCAACCGATGCGATCTTGCGTTTTGATGGCAATAGCGGCTTGCCGTTACCAGCAGCGGGCAAAACGGGAGCGGATTTCGTCTCGACGGGCAGTGGAGGTTTGGATCTGCCGTATAGCATTCAGTTCGCCGATCATGACGGCAACGGCTCCGCCGACCTCTTTGTTGCCAGCCGTGGTACGGATGAGATTCTCCGGTACGACGGAATCTCCGGTGATTGGATCGATGCCTATATACCAAGCGGCGCGGGGGGACTGGATGGACCCGCGGGGCTTCAGTTCATGCCCGACGGCAACCTGCTCGTTGCGGGGTCGACCTCTGACAATGTACTTCGGTTTGGCGCAGCTTCGCAGGCCGTGTTCACCGTCCGACTTTCCTCGCCGGTCGGCGGCGAGGTCCGAGTCGACGTGAGTACGATGGATGGAACGGCAACTTCGACAGTTGCTGACGGGGAGGACTACGAGCCGATCTCGTCACCTCGAACTGTCGTCTTTGGACCTAACGAAGTCGCATTGCCCGTTCTCGTCGCGACCGTCGACGATGATGTCGAAGAACCGTTGAAGCCGAATGAACCCAATCCCGAGTATTTCACCGTTCAGCTCTCCAATCTCTCTGGAGCGACCCCGGGCACAATGTTGGCCACCGGTTTCATCTTTGATGACGAAAACGGATCGCCCATAATGACGAGCGACACCGACATGTATGTGTGGGATATCGACTTTTCCGCAGGTCGAAAAGACAGGAAAACGGTGGATTGGATTCGGGTCAATGTCCGGCGGGATTCCATTCACAATGGGATCGCGGAACTGGGGGATGAAAAAGTTTCAGGAGCGACCGTTACCGTCAATCTGATCCGAGAGGACAATTCGGTCCTTCGCACGTTGTCGGGTGTGACAATTGATGGTCTTTTCGAGGCATGGGTCAATCCCCTGAAAGACGGACTCTATGCCGCGGAGGTCGTGAGTATGGTCCACGATACCTACACGTGGAATCAGACTCTCGACCCGGTGCTTGAAAACGATACGGACATCAATGGAAATGACTTTCCCGAACAATGGTATCTCGTCGGCACGGCTGC
>CAZFWV010000053.1:0-1232 GCA_964522605.1 uncultured Pirellulaceae bacterium | reverse complement strand
TTTTTTCGCATAGCGATCTGCATGTCGCGGATATTGACGGGTCAACTCTTCGATGTCGATGCACTGAGTGGACTGCAATTGTTCCGACAGTTTCGCCATTAAATCGGCAAATTCCGCATCGGATTCCGAGACACAGCGTTCCCGCGTTACTGGCTTGGCCATGGATCCACACTCCTCCGGCAAATCACGGTGCAAGGCGGCCAATCGTTTGGGTTACTTCGGCACCTCTACTTCTTCGGGAGACTCGGATGACAGAAAGCCCCTATTAATAGGCTTTGTCTCAGAACTCTTCCGCAGCACTGGCTGAGCCAGTGGCGTCCGCTAGTCTTGTGTGCCACTGGCTCTGCCAGTGCAGTTTTGAGACAAAGCCTAACCTTCTAAGGGATCGGAAAAAGTAACAGTCTGAGCAGTTTTTTCTCACGCACTTACTCAAAAGCACGCGAGCAGGGCAAGTCAAACCGTCAGTGGATCGCTCGCGTCAGGTGCAGGCGCCACAACGCACACCAATTTTTGAGACTGCCCCTGACCTCTCCAGCCACCCCTAATGCGACAATGCGTGCGGCTTCCGTTGCTGTACGATCGGCTCAGGATGCCTCGGATGAATCCTCCAGCAGCTCGCGCAGTCGCTCCAGTGCTCGAACATGACGCATCTTTACTGCAGCCACAGAAATGCCCAGCACGGCGGCGATTTCCGACATACTCAGCTGCTCGACATAGCGCAGCAGAAGAACCTCGCGGTAGTTGGGCCCTAACTGATCGATTGCCTGCTGAGCCTGCGCAGCCCGCTCTTTACGCAAAATCACGGTACTGGGACCGGCGCTCTTGGCAAACAGTTGCTGAGCTAGTTCGATGCGCGAAAAATCGGGCG
This sequence comes from uncultured Pirellulaceae bacterium, assembly GCA_964522605.1. Taxonomy (GTDB): domain Bacteria; phylum Planctomycetota; class Planctomycetia; order Pirellulales; family Pirellulaceae; genus CAVZLD01. The sequence continues at coordinate 364 of CAZFWV010000053.1, read as the reverse complement.
TGGGCAGCGCCATTTCGCACTCGCGCAGGACGGACCGTTTCTCGCACTGCAGATGCTGAGCGTGCAAGTGCACAACACGCTCCCAGGCCATCTGTCTCAGCCAAGGATAGAACGGAAGCGGACGCCGGCGAAGATAATCCGGCAGTTTGACCACCGCCTCGGCCATTGTGTCCTGAACCACATCCGACGCATCGAGTCGCGCGGAGAGTCGCGGATCCAAGCGAAAGCCGACCATCCGTTTCAATCGATCGCGGTGCCGGTCCACCAGCTCACTGGCCGCAGACGCATCCCCCTCTTCGGCTCGCACGATCAGGAGCCGTGTCGTTGAGTCGTCGTCCATTAAAGGATTCCCCGTGCCCCGATT
>CAZFWV010000052.1:0-27207 GCA_964522605.1 uncultured Pirellulaceae bacterium | reverse complement strand
GCCAACAACTGCTGAACCTCGGGGCTTTCCGGCTTGTAAGCCCATCCCGGCCGGGCGAGCGAGACCAGAAGCATGGCCGAGACGGCCCATCTCAGACCGTACCCGGAGAATAACCACCGGGGGAGCGAGCAGCGACGAACGGCCCAACACAATCGAAGGGGAGTCAGCGCGCGCGATCGACGCGGAGTAAAAGAAGCGACGCCAGCCACAACCGTCTCTAGCGCGAAGATAAGGCCTTAATTCTAATCTGTTCCGTAGTCTGATCCTAACGACGCAGGAAACAAGTGTCAAGCGAACCGAAACGCCGGAACTCGTTTCCTTACTAGAAGTTGCCGCGGATCATTGCCCCGAATTGACAGCTTCGGCGCGACTCTCTACGATGCAGCGTGTTGAGCTTGGTCAGGTAGCTCAGTTGGTAGAGCAGTGGACTGAAAATCCACGTGTCGCCAGTTCGATTCTGGCCCTGACCACTGACCGTGCCCTCGAGAAGCGGACCCTCGATCCAGGTTCCTCCGCGGCCCGGTTACCCTCGGCCCGGCATCAAGATCGCCGGGGCCGTTTGGATCGGAGCCCGATCGGGCCCCCCTCAGCACCTTGGATCCGCGAACGCGCGGTAGACGAGCGAAACGCCGCGGGACGGAAGGGCCGCAGCCAACTGGGTTGTTACCGCATCCGCGTAAACGCCCCTTCCGTTGGTCACTCGGTTTCTTGCCGAGAGAACAACCGTTTCACCATCAGCAGTGCCAGGCGTAAGACGCCGCCGTCCGTCCGCATCGTGCGGCGGCGCGAAGAGATTCGTCCGATGCCCTAGCCAACCATGTCCTTGAGGTTCTTCAGCGCGCGGATCTTGATCACATTCCGGGCCGGCTTGGCTTTGAATACCGTCGGTTCACCGGTGAACGGGTTGATGCCTTTGCGCTCCTTCGTCGCCGGCTTGCGCTGCACGGTGATCTTGCAAAGTCCAGGAATCGAGAATTGACCGGGGCCACCCCGCTTCGCAATCGTCTTCTTGATCTCGGTGCCCAGTGCCTCAAAGACGGCACTGACCTGTTTCTTCGTCAGATCCGTCGCCTCGGCAATGTTGCCTACAATCTCAGTCTTCGTCGGGGGCTTCTTAGCGGTCGCTTTCGCCATCGGGATCCCTCCTTGTCAGTTCATTGACAAAAGGTGCTGTAAAATACGTCCGTCCGCGTCTGCGGAACGCGATGATTAAATTGCGCAGAACAAGAAAATGCAACCCGTAAAAGCCCGAAATCCCCTAGGAAACAGGAGTTTTTCGTACTTCGCGTCTCTTTTTCGCTGGAAAGAGGCCGTTTACGCTCTGTTCGACTCCGAACCAGCGACCGATCGGGGAAATGCAAATCGGCGAACGCAGTTGTCTCAAGAGGAGCGTACGGTACCGCCTAAAGTTTTTCATCGCGACGGCAAAAACGAGGATCCGAACCGTAGAATAGCTTGGTGCGTTACAATTCCCGGACAGTTCACAACGGACGTGGATCCTTCCAGAGATCCCGAACGGCCCCGGCAGGAGTCAGGAGCCATTTCATGGATAAGCACTTGCGATCTTGTTTCCAAATCGGGACCCGAATCGGCTTGCTGGGGCTCCTGGCTGGGTTCACCGCGTGGATCCCGACGGCCCGATCCCAGGTTGCGTTTCCCGAAGCGGCTCGTGAGGAGATCGAGACACCGCGCGTCTTGATGCTGGCTCCGCGCGAGTATCAACAACGTCTGAAACAGGCAGAGCGGGCGATCGAGCAGCAGCAATACGGAGAAGCGATCAGTCACCTGGGCAGTCTGCTCCACCTCCAACCCCAGGAGGCGGTGACCGGCCCCGTGGCGATTGATCCGGTCCAGGAGGACTACTTTCTGGGACGAGCGGGAGAATCCCTGTATCAGACCAGTCTCCGAAGCCAGGCGCTGCGTCTGCTCGGTTCGCTTCCATCCGCCGGACGCGAACTGTATGAATTGCAGTTCGGCGCCGAAGCGCGACGTTTGCTGGAGCAGGCACTCGAGAACTCCGATCCCGAAGGCCTTGCGGAGTTGTCGCGGCGATATTTTCACACCGACGCGGGATCCAAGGCAACCTTCCTCTTGGGGCGATTGTACTTCGATCAAGGTCGTCCCTTGGCCGCTGCATTGTGTCTGCAGCGATTGGCTGATGCGCAGGTTTTTGCCCCTCGCTTCGACCCGGAATTATCCCTGCTGCTGGCCGGCAGTTGGAGAATGGCGGGAATGCCGCAGAGAGCCGTGCAGATCCTGACCGATCTTCGTCGTCGGAATCGAACGGCTACTTTTTCGGTGCGAGGGGAAGCCTTGCCGCTGTTCACGAGCGACACAGATGCCCTTGCCTGGCTGGACCGCAATTTCGCTTCCCCAACCCTCACGTCAAACCAATTGGCGGAAGAATGGCGGATGCACCGCGGCGATCCAAGTCGGACCGCGGTCGTGGACGGTTCACTTCCCCTCTTGCGCCCGCGATGGCGTGTTCCCGTCGCCAACGATCCCGATGATGAGGAACTGATCCGCGCCTTGCAGGCCGGCTATCGCGAAGACGAATCGCCCATGCTTCCGGGTTGCTCGCCGCTGGCGATCCAAGGCGTCGTTCTGATGCGCACGACGGACAACATGCTGGCCGTCGACTTGGAAACCGGGAAACGGATCTGGGAGTTTCCGTGGTCGGAACCACTGGCCATGGAGGGCGATGAAGTTCTGGTTCCCGGCCGAAATCCAGAATTGCGGAATCAACAGCTCGATGAACGACTCTGGCACGACGCCATCTATGGACAGCTTGCCAGTGATGGGCAATCCGTGTTCCTGATCGATCAGCTGGGGTATACGCTGCGCGCCGCCTACGGAGTGCGGATGCAAATCTTTCGCGGAATTCGCGTCGAGAATCCCGATCAGCCGAAGGACTACAACACACTCGTTGCCCTGGACATCCGGACGCAGGGCAAGTACCGCTGGCGTGTCGGCGGAATCACGGGTGAGGACGAGCCCGCACTGGCGGGAGCGTTTTTCCTGGGAGCTCCCCTGGTCCTGGCGGACGACCTGTACGTGCTGGCCGAAGTTCGCGGCGACATCAGCCTGTTTGTGCTCGAGGCGGAAACCGGTCAGCTCCGTTGGAGCCAGCAACTGGCGCACGTCGGCCAAATCAACATTCTCGCCGATGCACTCCGTCGTCTGGCCGGTGCTTCACCTTCCTACTCGGACGGAGTCCTCGTCTGTCCGACTTCCGGTGGCGCCGTCGTTGCCGTCGACCTTGCCAACCGATCACTGCTTTGGGGGTTCGAGTATCCGAGAACGTTAGCCGGACCGGTTCCCGGCGTGATTGCGATCCGAAATCTTCGATCGGGCGCAGACACTGCCGTGGACGACCCGTGGGCCGATTCCACGATTACGCTCGCCGACGGCAAGGCAATTATCACTCCCGTCGAGACGAATGAGATCTTCTGCCTGGACCTGTTGAGCGGTCAGTTGCTTTGGAGAGAGCCGCGTCCGGAAGGGGCGCTATACATAGCCGGTGTCCACGAAGAAAAGCTGCTGATTGTCGGCGATCGGGAGTTTCGCGCCTTGCGACTGGCGGATGGGCAAACCGCCTGGACGCTTCCAATGTCCAGCCAAGCAACTCCCAGCGAACGGCCGGCCATGCCCAGCGGACGGGGATTCCTTGCCGACGGACATTATTTCCTGCCGGCGACCACCCATTTGCTCCAGATCAATTTGCAGGATGGCCGGCTGGTCGATGCGCGAAGCTGTAGCGAACCGCTCGGAAACCTCGTCTGTTACGAGGATCAAGTCCTGTCTCTTGGTCCTCGCAATTTGACCGCCTATTACCGCGCCGATCGATTGCAGGAACAGGTGCAGGCACGGCTGAAGCAGACTCCCGATGATCCGTGGGGGCTGGAGCATCAGGCGCTGCTTTGGCTGGAAGCAGGGCGGCGAAACGACGCCCTGCGCGCCCTGCGTCAGGCGGTTCAAAGTTACGACCCGAACGACGATCGTCGCGAAGGCGCACGGATGACGCTGGTGGAAGCTCTGCTCGATGCCCTCGAAAGCGATTTTGCCGCCAACGGAGAACTGGCGTCCGAAGTGGATGCTCTGATCGAGCGTCCGATGCAGCGGGAGAAGTACCTGCGGTTGATGGCCCAGGGCCTTTTGCGGGCAGGTCGCGTTCGCGAAGCGTTTTCTGCCTTTCTGGCACTGGCCCGTCACCAGGTGCCGCTTGAAAGTGGAATGTCATTCGAGTCCAACTCGCTGCCGCTGCTGGACGCAGGCGATCGCGTTCGACGCGTGCGTCGCGATCGATTCGTTCAGGCAGGGATCGAGCAATGTCTTGAGCAAGCCAGTTCGTCGGACCGCGCGGAAATGGAGGCGCAGATTCGCCAACAACAACAGGAGGTCCTGGCCCAGAAGGATCGGCGTGAACTCCGCGGTTTCCTGCAGGTCTTTGGCCGTCACGAGCTGGCCGATGCGGTCCGCCTGGAACTGGCGCAGTACGAGCTGGCTGAGGGCGCGCTCCTATCCGCCGAGTTGCTGCTGACGGATCTGCTGAGCGAAGAGACACCCGCGACTGCGGCTCCCGCCTGGGCGCTGATGGCCCGGGTGATGGAAGCCGCTCAGGATCCCGCCGCGGCGGCCGAATGTTTCCGCCGTCTGCTCGCACGATGGCCAGATCAGGAGTGCCTGGACGGTCTCACCGCGCGTCAGCTACGGCAACAACTGCCACCCGACCACCCCGTCGCCGAAGCGTTGACGAACCCGGATGCGTGGCCCTACGGTGTCGTTCGAATCAAACCGGTCAGCGCAACACCAAACAGTGTTCCCAATCAGTTCCGACCTTACACGAATTTCCGCACGATCCCGCTGCTCGAATCCTACGGTCCACTTCCGAATCGGCTCCAGGTGGCCTTTGACTCGTCGGGATCCAATGCGATCGTGATTCAAGATTCACTCGGTCGCGAGCGAACACGCGTCACCGGCGCGCGGAATCGGACGACGCGATTCCAGGATGATTCCCTGACCTGCAAGGCGGTGGGTCATTTGTATTTGGTGAATCTGGGTCACGGTCTGCTGGCAATCGATGCGATCCAACCCGGACTCTCCCAGGACAAACGGATTCGTTGGCCCAATGATTACGGCGAGCTCCTGTCCACCGTGGCCAATCGCCGAGATCCACAGATTCAGACTCGGCCGCACACAAACCCCTGGGGCCAGCAGCAACTTCGCGTTACCGGACGGCGCATTCAAGCGCTCGGTCCAATCACGGCGGAGGAAGTGGTCTACTTGCAGGGAAACCGCCTGTTTTGTGTCGATACGTTTTCGGGGCAAACACTCTGGATCCGCGAAGACCTCCCGGGAGTCCGTTCCATCTGGGGCGACGAACGGTTCGTGTTTGTTGCGGCCCAGGGGCAATCGAAGGCACGCGTCTTTCGACTGGTGGACGGGGAGGAACTGGGCAACCGCACGGTCCCGGAGGAAGATCGACACTGGTCCACGCTGGGGCGCCACATTCTCACCTGGACCGAGGGAAGCCGCGACGGGCAGCCGAGTTGGACGGTTCGTCTGTACGACCCCTGGTCCGAGCAGGATCTGTGGCAGCGTGTGTATCGCGCCGAATCTCGGGGCTATGTCACGCCCGACAATGAACTGGCGATCGTGGAACCAGACGGCCATTTTACTTTGCTCGATCTGCGCTCGGGCGAGCCGCGCATCGACGTTCATTTGGCCTTAGGCAATCGTCCCCTCGTGTCGGTCTACTTGTTGTCCTCCAACGATCAGGATCTTCTCGTTTGTGGATCGCGACCCGAGGCAGAACGGGGATTGACGATCGCCAGCTTTCCCGATGCGCAAACGGCTCCGCTGATCGATGCCGCGGTGTATGCCTTTGACCGCGGGACCGGACAAGCCCAGTGGCAGGTGCCGGCGGTGATTCAGGGCTATAGCTTGCCAATCAATCAGCCTGCCGACGTTCCTCTGCTGGTCTTTCTCCGACAGGTCTTTCGAGCTCAGGGGGCTCGGCAGGGGCGCCCCAAACTATCGCTCCTCTGCCTGGACAAACGGGATGGCCGATTGCTGCAGGAGGTGGATGACCTGAACTATTCCTTCGGCAGTTTTCTCGTCGTGGGAGATGACCGCGAGCGGACGGTTTCGGTCCGCTTACTGAATGTCCACAATTACGAATTCAAGTTCACCGATGAGCCACAGCCACCGGAACCGCCGCTGCAAACAGGGACGGCGTCCAGCCGTCGGCGTGGAGCGGGGTTGTCGGGCATTGTGGGCGCGGTTCTCGACGCCTTTGGCAAACAGCTGCAGGATCAGGGGCGGCGCGGCGAAAGAGAGTTATTACGACTGATCGAGCGGGGAGGGGAACTGGTCCCCGCACCCCAGGATCCGGCGGAGTGAATTCTCGTGGATTCTGGTCATTCGCCTCTTCCGCGTCTATCCTTAACAGACAGTTCCGATCCCTTCCCGCGGACCGGCGGAAACCATTGGATTCAAATTCGGCAGGGCGGCCCGGTCTCCCCGATATACCCGATGAAAGGTCATTCTCCATGACGCAGGACGAACACGAAGCGATTCGCAAGCTGGGCGAAGCGCGGGAGCGGATTCTCAGCCAGTTGTCGCGAATCATCGTGGGCCAGCAGGAAGTCTTGGACGAGTTGCTGATTACCCTGTTCACGCGCGGACACTGCTTGCTCGAGGGCGTCCCGGGGCTCGCCAAAACGCTGATGATCAGCACGCTCGCCCGCACCTTGAACCTGTCATTCAGCCGTGTGCAGTTCACGCCCGATTTGATGCCTGCCGACATCACAGGCACCGAGATCATCGAAGAGAATCGCAGTACGGGGGGACGGGAACGCCGTTTCCTTGAAGGGCCGCTGTTCGCCAATGTGATCCTGGCCGACGAAATCAACCGGACACCGCCCAAGACGCAAGCCGCTCTGTTGGAGGCCATGCAGGAACGACAGGTGACCGTCGGGCGAGAGCGCCGCGAGTTGCCCGATCCGTTCTTTGTGCTCGCAACTCAGAATCCGATTGAGCAGGAGGGCACCTATCCTCTGCCGGAAGCCCAACAGGATCGGTTCATGTTCAAGGTTTTCGTCAAGTACCCGAGCTTTGACGAGGAGTTCGAAATTGCGCGGCGGACGACCGGTGGATTGCCAGAAAATGTGGAACCCGTGTTGACGGCGGAAGAGATCGTCGGCCTGCAGCACGTCGTCCGCGAGGTTCCGGTCAGCGATCACGTGATTCGCTATGCTCTGTCGCTGGTTCGGCAGACGCGGCTCGGGGGAGCGGGCACGCCCGAATTCGTATCCGAGATGCTCTCTTGGGGAGCGGGGCCACGCGCGGTTCAATTCTTGATCCTCGGGGGCAAGGCCCGAGCCCTGCTGAACGGTCGAACCCACGTTTCGACCGATGACATTCAAGCCCTTGCCAAACCCGCTCTTCGACACCGGTTGGTCGTCAACTTCGCCGCCGAAAGCGACGGGGTCTCGCCCGACGACATTATTGATCGCCTACTCGAAGCCACCCCGACCCGGGAGGATGAACTCACCCGCGATGCCCGATTCCAAAAGATTTTTGCATCCTGAAGCGATCCAACGGATCTCCCGTCTGGAATTGCGCGCGCGGCACGTCGTGGAAGGCTTCCTCTCCGGCATGCATCGGAGTCCGTATTTCGGTCAATCGGTGGAATTCCGACAACACCGCGAATACGCTCCCGGCGACGATCTGCGACACGTCGACTGGAAAGTCTGGGCGCGCCAGGACCGTCTGTATGTCAAACAGTATGAGGAAGATACGAATTTGCGTTGCACGCTGCTGGTCGACGCCTCGCGCAGTATGCAGTATGGGCGCGGACCGATGAACAAATACGAATACGCCTGCACGGTTGCGGCCAGTCTCGCTTACCTGGTGCTCAAACAGAACGATGCGATCGCATGCGTGACATTTGACCAAAAGCTTCGGCGAAGCGTTCCCTCGCGAACGCGCCAGTCGCACTTGAGTGCGGTGGTCGATGCCCTCTCTGTCAGCAATCCAGACGACAAGACGGAGATCTACAGCGTCATGCGGGGTGTCGCCGAAAACTATCCGCGTCGCGGCATGATGGTCCTGATCTCCGACCTGCTCGCGGATCGGTCTGCGACGCTGAAGGGTCTTCGGCTGTTGCGCCAGCGCGGTCATGACGTATTGGTCTTCCACATCATGGACGACGATGAGCTGGATTTTCCGTTCCAAGGCGCCATGCGGTTTGAAGGGTTGGAGAGCAGTGATTTCTTGACCTGTAATCCACGTGCCTTGCGCGACGGTTACCTCGCCGCGCTACAAGAATTCCTGGATTGGACTCGTCGCAGCTGCGCGAAAGACATGATCGACTACGCGCTGATTCGCACCCGCCAGCCGCTGGATGCCGCCCTGGCCACCTATCTGTGTAGCCGCCTGGGAATGCACAGCAGAAACTGACATTGACCCTCGATTGATTTGAACGACCACCGGAACCGAAGCTCACCCCATCGATGCAATTCCTTTACCAACCACTCACTTGGGGATTCCTCCTGGTGCTTGCACCGCTGGTGATCCACCTGATCACGCGCATGCGTCATCAACCGATCGAGTGGGCTGCGATGGAGTTTCTGTTGGCAAGCTATCGCAAGCACCAACGCTCGGTGTGGTTGAAACAACTCTTGCTGCTTCTGACCCGCATGTTGCTCGTGGCTTTGCTGGTCGCGATGCTAGCCGGACTCGTCACACTGCGTCAGTGGTCACGTTGGTTCGGCGGCAAGACCGTGCATCACTTCGTCGTTCTGGATGACAGCCTCTCGATGAGCGACCGGGTTGGCGGAACCGCCGTCTTTGATCGCGCACGGCAAGCGATCATCCAGATCGCCACACAGGCGGCGGAAGAGCAGGGCGCGGCGAAATTGACCGTTGTGCGGTATTCGCGGGCCGCCCGAACGGAAACGCGGGACGCCGCAGCCGCCGCCACCTACGCGGACCTGAACGCCGAGCTGATCAGCGCAGCAACGCCAACACAGCTCGAAGAGCAGACTGCCGCCTTCACGGCCACGGACTTGGCACTCAGCCCAAAACCTGCGCTCGAACTGGTCGAACAGCTGATCGATCAGGCAACCGACGAGCAGCGGGTCCTGCATCTGCTCTCTGACTTCCGAACGCAGGATTGGAATCGACCCACCGAACTTCGCGAGATTCTCAGCCGGTTGGAACGGAAACGGACTCAATTGCATCTGATTCGGTGCGCGGTGGATCCGCGACCCAATCTGGCCATTGTCGAGTTGACGCCGAACGCGGGAACCCAGGCGGCGGGAGTGCCTCTGTTTGTCCGCGTGCGCGTCAGAAATTTTTCCGCCAGCGCGGTGGAACAGGTGCTGATCAAGGTTCGTTCGACATTCTTCCCCGCTTCGCTCGACGGCAGTGAGTCTGTTCCCCAGGCGGCGGACCTGCCCGATGTCTTGATCGAACGGATCGCACCCGGCGAGGCCACCACGCGACAACTGCAGGTTTACTTCCCAACCGCCGGCCGACATGTTGTGCAAGCCACGCTGCCCGCCGACGCCGTCATCGCGGATAACCAGCGGTGGTGCATCGTCGATTTACCACTCGGTGAGCCCGTAACGATCATCGACGGGGATCCGGAGGGACGCGCAGCGTATTATTTGGAATCGATTTTTCAACCCGCCGCGAATACGAAGACCGGGATCCTGCCCGAAACCCAGCCGATTAGTTACCTGCGCGATGCAACTCCGGAAGAACTCGCTTCCCGCCGCGCAATCTATCTGCTGGACGTCCCCCAACTCGAATCGCGCGCGGTCGAGAATCTGCAGCAGTATGTCCGCAACGGCGGCGGCCTAGCCGTGTTTCTGGGTCCGAACACGAATTTGCGGTTCTTGAACAACCTGTATGCCGACGGAAACGGTCTGTTTCCCATCCCGCTCGAAGCGGCAGCAGATCTGCCTGCGGACCTGAACGAGACAGAGCCGGATCTGCAATTCGTCGATCATCCGATTTTCCGTGTCTTGGCCGGACAGCGCAATCCGTTTGCCTCCAGCATTCGGATCCAACGCTACTTCACATCCCCACCGCTCTGGAAACCACCGCGCGATTCCACCATCGAAGTGCTCGCCCGCCTCCGCAATCGGCAGCCACTCGTCGTTGAGCGAAGTTATGGGGAAGGCCGAGTCACCGCCTTCCTGACAACCTTCACGCCCACCTGGAACAACTGGGCGCTCGAACCCAGTTTCATCGTGGCGACCCTCCAGTTGCACGCGCACTTGGCGAATCCCCAGCGACCTTCGCTGGAGCGAACGGTCGGAGAACCGATCCGTCTGCAGCTCGACTCAACAGAATACCGGCCGGCCGTGACCTTTCTGGTGCCGACCCCCGACGGAGACGCTCCCGCCAGCATCGATCGTTCGGCCGAGGAAGCGAACGACAACGCGCCCGTGCTGATCGCAACGCTGGGTCGCGATCCAACTTCGGGCATCGCCAATGGAGAGACGGATGTCAGCGGCGTTTACGAAGCGCTCTTGCGGACCCTCGAGGGAACCTTGCGTCATCGTCGCTACGCGCTGAATACGAACCCGATCGAAAGCGACTTATCGATGCCATCGGCCACGGATCTCGTCGACCGCCTGGCCCCCTTGCCGGTTCAGGTTGTGAGTGCCGAGGATCTGCTATTTGCCACCGGTGCGAGCCAAGGGCAGAGTTGGAGCCAGATCCTGCTGCTCGCGGCACTCGGACTGTTGCTGGGCGAACAACTCCTGGCCTATTCTGCCAGCTATCATCCGAAGGCAGCATCACGCAAAGGAGGGACGGAATGAACCTCCTTGTCGCTGCCAGCCCTCCGAATCTCGGACCATCTCGTACCTTTTACGATTTGGCTCGTCTGCAGTCCATGACACAGTGGTGGCACTGGATGCTCTTGCTGGTCATCTGCGTCGGACTGATCATCTGGGTCGTTTCGGTCTACCGGCGCGATACGAGGGAGTTGCCCCGCGGCGTGGGCGTTCTGTTGCTCCTGCTACGGATTTCGGCGTTGGCAGGTCTGCTGCTGTTTTTTCTGCAGCTCGAGAAGCGGACCGAGAGGAAGCTGGTAAAACCTTCCCGCGTCGCGGTACTGGTAGACACTTCGCAGAGTATGGGGCTGGCAGATGCGGAAGAAGCGAGCGGGGCAGGGGAGAGTCGTTTGGCGCAAATCGTCCGGGAATTGTCCGACGGCAGCTTGATCGATCAGCTGCGCGACAAGCACGAGGTCACCTTCTACCGTTTTGATCAGGAGGCCTCGCCGGAGTCGATCGCAACCTTTCCCAAGCGGACGACTGCCGATTCGGCCGCCGCCCTTTCCCAAATCGCAACATCCACCGATCCGCGTTTTGTTCGCCTGGCCTATCAGATTGCGGTCGGGTTGTTCGGCCTGGCGCTGATTGCTCTGACCGTTCACTTGTTGCCGATTGGTTTCGCGCGCGGTCGGGAAGGAGAATCTTGGGCACTGCTCGTCGGTGGCTTGGCGATCCTGATCGCGATTGTACTCGCGGCCGTGGCAAACTTGCGTGAACCCGCCCAAGACCCCTTGGTGTTGTTGGGGCTCAAAGCCGCACCGTCGTCTCCGACACAACCGCCGCCGTCCAACGAGCGGAACCGGCCGGAAGATGAACTGCCCACGATCGATTGGTCCGGTCAACTTGTCGCCCGCGGCAGCGCGACACGTTTGGGCGACGCCTTACGCTGGGTGGTGAACAAGGAACGGGGTGGCCCGCTGGCGGGGATCGTCCTGCTGACGGATGGACGCAGCAACGGGGGTACGGATCCATTGAATTCCCTGGCTGCAGCGCGCGACGCAGAAATCCCTCTCTACCCCGTTGGCATGGGGTCGGATCGTTCCCCGCGCAACGTCCGCGTTGTCGACCTGGAAGCACCAGCCCGAGTCTATCCCAATGACGGCTTTACGATCACGGGCTATTTACAGGCGAATGGCTTGTCGGGGCGAAACGTGCGTGTTCAGTTGATCTCGACCGCCGATGCCGCAGATGCACCCGAAACCGTCGAAGAGGAACGCCGCATCGAATTAGCCGACGACGGTCAGATTCAGCCTCTGCAATTCACAATCACGCCCGACGCAATTGGGCGACGCCGGTGGACGCTGCGTGTTCTCGCTCCCACAGAAGACCTCGAACCGGCCGACAATCAGCGAGGCACAACCGTTGAAGTTGTTGAACGAAAGAACCGCGTGATGCTGCTGGCGGGCGGGCCCCAGCGCGATTACCGTTTCCTGCGGAATCTGTTGTTTCGCGATCCAAATACGACCGTCGACGTGCTGCTGCAATCGGCGCCATCAGGAGCGGCCCAGGAAGCCAACGAAATCCTGGAGGGGTTCCCTGAAGAAGCCGAGACGTTGTTCGAGTACGACTGCATTGTCGCCTTCGATCCGGACTGGCGGCAACTGAGTGACCAACAGATCGAACTGCTGGACCGCTGGGTCGCGGAGAAGGCCGGGGGATTGATCCTGGTCGCCGGCCCCGTCTATACGCCCTCCTGGAGCCGGGCATCGACCGGTGTGGATGACCAGAAACTGAATCGGATCCGCGCCCTGTATCCGGTCACGTTCTTTCGCCGAGGTTCCGCCGGGATTCAACTCGGTCGAGTTCAATCGGATACCGTCTGGCCGCTGGAATTCACCGAGGAAGGTCGTCAAGCTTCGTTCCTCTGGCTGGAAGAATCCGCCGGCGAGGCGGAAGCCGCTTGGTCGCGTTTTCCCGGAGTCTACGGTTACCAGGCAATTCGCGATTTGAAACCAGGAGCGAGGGTGTACGCGCGCTTCTCCGACCCCCAGACCACGATCGGGGAGGAATCGCCCGTCTATATGGCCGGACAGTTCTACGGAGCGGGCCGCGTGTTTTACATCGCCAGTGGCGAAATGTGGCGATTGCGCGCGCTGAATGACACCTACTTTGACACGTTCTACACGAAATTGATTCGTGAAGTTTCCCAAGGCAGATTGCTGCGGGATTCAAGTCGCGGATTGTTGCTGGTCGACCGAGATCGGTGCAGCTTGGGAGAGTCAATCACGGTGCGAGCCACCCTAGCCGACGCGCAATACCGTCCGCTCACGTTACCGACCGTGACGGCCAGTGTGGTTCACGAGCGCGGCGGCCGCACCTCCTTGACCTTAAGGCAGATCACGAACTCGGAACGCGAGGGCATGTATTCGGGGTTGTTTACCCCCGTACTCGAGGGCGATTATCGGATCGAACTGGCGATCCCCGGACTGGAGAGCGAATTGCTGACACGCGTGTTGCGGGTCCGGATCCCCGCCGTGGAAATCGAACGCCCGCAACGCCATGACGCACTCCTCAGTCAAATGGCAACGCAGTCCAATGGCGTCTACTTTGTTGGCATGAATGCGGCTCTCGGACGCGACGGGATGGCTCCGCTGCCCAACCAGATTCGTGGAAAAGACCAAGAAACATATCTCCCCGGTTCGCCCGACCGCGATTTCGCCCAGCGTCTAAGCGGTTGGCTGATGGCATTCCTCTGCGGTGTGTTGAGTCTCGAGTGGCTCATCCGCCGCCTGCACCGACTCGCCTGAAACACGATGACACAACCGAACGCCAAACTGCCCCGCTCGATTCAGCGACTGCTCGGCCGCCTGCGCCGGCGGATTCGCTGGTACGTTTGGCTGGAAGGTCTGACGCTGGCCATCGCGTGGATCGGATTGGCGTATTGGATCGGACTGGCCCTTGATTACACGCCGGTTGTACTCGGATCGAGCGAGATGCCGGCTGGTGCGCGACTCGTGCTTCTGGTGGTCACCGCCGCGGGGTTGGCCTTCGTCCTGGAACGCTGGCTGGGACGACGGCTTGCCGCCCATTTCGGGCCGAGCAACCTCGCACTGCTGATCGAGAAGTATTTCCCGCAGTTTGACGGAGCGCTCCTGACAGCCGTCGAGGTCTCCCCCGATTCGGTGGAACAGAGCGCCGTCTCCCGGTCCATGCTGCAACAGACGGTCGAACAAGCAGAACGGCAGATCGGCCACTTACCACTTGCTCGCGTGTTCAACTTCCGCCCCCTGGCGCGGAGCGTTGCCGCCGCACTCATCGCAATTCTGTCCATCGCCCTGTTCGCCTTGCTCTCGCGCCAAGCGTTCGGGATTTGGAGTTCCCGCTGGCTGCTGCTGTCGGACGATCCGTGGCCGCGGCGTGCGCATATCGAATTGCTGGGCTTCGTGGACGGCAAGCTCAAAGTGGCCGAAGGTTCGGACGTTGTCTTGCGAGTTCGCGCGGAAGCCGATCGGCCGACTCCACCGCCTGAACTGTGCACGATCTACTACGAATTGGACAACGGCGAACAGGGACGGGCGAATATGAGCCGTGACGGGGAACCCCGAGATGGATACCAGTTCTACCAGTACCAGGGGCCTCCCTTTAAGGGAATTCTGGACGGGGTCCTGTTTGATGTGGTGGGCTTCGACCATCGACTGCGAAATCAGCGCCTCGAAGTCGTGAAAACGCCAAGCATCATCGATGTTCGACTGGATTGTCAGTTGCCTGAGTACACCGGACGACTCCCACGGCAGCAAAAGTGGAGCCCTGGGACCAGTCTTCCCCTGGGTTCGCGGATTCGCCTGACGGCGCAAGCAACCAAACCGTTAAGCCAAGTGACGATCGAAGATCTGCAGAGCGGCGAAACGCGACAGACCGACATCGCGCCGGAAGGGAACCCGACCGAATTCTCGTTCGAGATTCCCCGCCTGCAGCAGAATGTCGCGCTCAGTTTGATGGTGTTGGATCAAGACGGTGTACCCAGCCAAAAACCCTATCAACTGACGATCAACGCCGTCGAAGACTTGGCGCCGCAGATTAACATCCTGCTACGTGGCATCGGCAATGCAATCACTCCACGGGCTCGAATTCCCATCGTCGGCGAGATTCAGGACGACTATGGAGTTCAGCGCTGCTGGTTTGAACTCGCGCAGAATCCGGACGTCGCCCCCTTGGAACAGACGTTTACTCTGGCAGAACGAGGGCAGGTGGAGGCGGTACTCGATCTGCAACAATTGCGAGACGACCCACAGAACCCCGTTGAGCTTGAGCCCGGGCAACAGGTCGCTCTGCTGATTCGCGCCAGCGATTTCTGTGATCTCAAGGACAGCCCTCAGATCGGCGAAAGCGACGTCTTCTCGCTGGATGTCGTCACCGCAGACGAACTGCTGGCCATGCTGGAAGCCCGGGAATTGAACCTCAAGCGACGGTTCGAACAGACGATCGCCGAAATGCTGGAGACTCGCGATTCCTTGCTGAGGATTCAAGCTGATTTCGAACCTCAACCCGAACCCTCACCGCAGGAACCGGGCGAGGAACCCGAAGCGTCGGCCGAGCGTCAATGGTCCGTACGACTGCTGCGGGTGCAGCGGGCGAGGCAACAAGGCGAAAAGTCTCAGCAAGAAGTTGTGGGGGTCGCCGCATCGTTCAGTGATATCCGGGAGGAGCTGATCAATAATCGAGTTGACACCGAAGAACGGAAAATCCGGCTCCAAGACCAGATTGTCGAGCCTCTGGAACGAATCGCCGCGGACCAATTCCCCAGCTGGCAGGCGACGCTGCAGCAGCTCGAAAACCAGATGGAAAAACAGCAGGGGGACCTGGAATTGAGCCGTCAGGCCGTTCGGCAGACGGACGAGATTCTCTTGGAAATGCAGCGGGTCTTGGAAAAAATGATTGAGCTGGAGTCCTACAATGAACTAGTCGACCTCGTTCGGTCCGTACTCCAGGAACAAGAGGAATTGCTGGAAAAGACCCGTCAGGAGCGGGCCGAACAGACCCGATCGCTCCTCGAGGATTAGCGGCGGGCCTGGATCGAGCCGCCGCGGAGGCCGCGGTTGGGTAAAGAATCTGGGTTTCCCAGGTCGCCACCCCGGCTTCGGGAGGTGGTGCGGCTTTTAAGTTGCTGGCTCGAATGAAGTTACAACATCCTCCCCGTGGCGATTCGTTTAACCCGCAGCCGTCAGGCAAGGACAGAAGAAAGATCGGAAGATCACCCTCGCCTGGCGGCTGCGGGTTAAACGAATACTCACTGCACGACCTGCCGGAAGGTGGACTCAGGGCGGAGAACTCGGTGGGTGAACGAAAAGGGACTTGTCTATGCGGCATTTGAACGGACAGAGGCTCCGCGTCGCCCACGTTAGGGTACTTCTTTGCACCTGCGGCTTGAGCCTCCTCCTGGGCCGCCCGGCACCATCACAGATCACGACGCCGGAGCAACCCGGTCAGGAGGCATCCGACCCCTCCACAGAGCCGCCGTCCGGCTTCGATACTCTCGCCAATCAACAAGCGGCGTTGGCGGAGAAATACCGGCAACTTGAGGTGCTCATGCTGAAAATGGCGGAGTTCGATGCGGGATCGAATCCGCGTCGGGCGGCGCTGCTCAAACAAGCGCTGGCCGACAGCAAGGACAAGCACATTCGCCTGCAGATGGAGGCCCTGGCAACGCGGATTCGCCAGCAGCAATTGCAGCGGGCGGTCGATGACCAAAGCCAGGTCCGAGATGACCTGAAGCTCCTGTTAGAACTACTGCTGAGCGAGAATCGGGAGGACCGACTACGGAACGAGCAGGCCCGGATTCGCGAATACATTAAGGAGCTAGAACGCATTCTGCGGCAGCAGCGAGGCATTCAAGGCCGAACCGAAGGCGGCGGTGACCCGTTGCAGCTGGCGAAGGATCAGGACGCGGTCGCCGATCGAACCGGAGAGCTCGCCGAAACGATCGAGCAGAACGAGGGTTCGCCCGCAGCCGAAGACGGGACGCCAGATGCCGGTGCTGGGGAAGCGGACTCTGCGGAACCGTCGGCGCCTTCGGAAGAACCATCGAGCGAAGACACGCCGCAAGAAGACGCCGATCGCGACCGGGACGACACACAGCGCGATCGGGAGGATCCGGACCGCGCGGACGAAGAAGCGCCGGGTTCGAACAACGGCGAGGATACCCCGAGTTCCAATGATGGGCAGCAGAACCCGTCGGAAAGCGAATCTCCATCGAGTGACTCCCCGGCGGATTCCTCATCGACTCCCGATCCGGATTCACCGAGTGACGGAGGCTCTCCGTCCGATTCATCCAGCCCGCCAACACCCGCCGCTCCCGGTTCGAGTCAGGGCCAGCCGGGTGAAGGCGAATCGCCCCCTTCAGGTGCCGAGTCCCCTGCAGCTCCTCCGTCGGCTCCCGGACAACAGCGGATCGCGGAAGCGGAGCAACGAATGCGGCAGGCCCAGGAGCGACTGGAAGAGGCAGAGCGAACCCAAGCGATCGAAGAACAGGAAGAAGCTCGCCGACTGCTAGAAGAGGCCAAGGCCGAACTCGAAGAGATCTTGCGCCAGTTGCGGGAAGAAGAAATTCAACGCACGCTCGCGCAACTGGAAGAACGATTTCGCAGAATGCTCGAAGCCGAACTGAAGATCTACGAGGAAACGCAGCGGCTGAGTAAGATCCCGGATGAAGAGCGAAATAACCAGATCGTGATTCAATCGGGCAAACTGAGTTTGGAACAGCGAAGACTCGTGGGCGAGGCCGACAAGGCCTTGTTGTTGCTGCGCGAGGAGGGGTCGTCGGTTGCTTTCCCAGAATCGGTCGAGCAGATGCGGGCCGATATGGACCAGGTCGCGCAGCGATTGGCCGAAATCAAGCTCGAGCGAATCACGCTGGGCTTGGAGGAAGACATCATCGCCGCGTTGGAGGAGATGATTGAGGCACTTCAGAAGGCCCAGCAAGACGCCGAGCAGCGCAGGCAGCAGCAGACGCCGCCTCAATCGATGAGCCCTCAGGACCAACCGCTTGTCGATGCCATCGCGGAATTGAAAATGATTCGGGCGTTGCAGATGCGTGTCAACACGCGCACCCAACGTTACGCCCGACTGCTGGACGATCCCGAACATCCGATCGGCCAGGCAACGAATAATGATCTGGTCGAATCGCTTGGCCGCCTGGCCGAACGGGAGGCCCGCATTCGACAGATCACACGCGATATTGTTCTTGGTAAGAATCAATGAGGATCAGGAGTCCCTGGATGCGAATAAGCGTCTTCCCTTTGTTGCTGACAGCCTTCGTGATCTCCCCGATTGGTGGTCTCGCGGAATCTTCGCACGATGATCTCGCCCAGCGATCTTCCTGGACGATCCCGGTGGCGTCGGAGGTTCGATCACAGATCGAAGCCTGGTTTCGAGAACACGCGGATTCGGCGAATGCGCAACAACAATTCGAGCAACTATGGGCGCAGGATGAACTCGTCAGCGGTGATCGACTTCTGGATCGCGTGATCCACAGCGCGGCCCTCGTAGATCCCCGCATCGCGCAACTTCTGGATACCTGTCAGCGACCTCGTGCCAGTTTCCAACTGGCCGATCAGCCGGTTCTGGCCGATGAGCAAATCCCAAACTGGATTCGCCAGAATCTGGCGTTGTACTACGCCCAGTGGTTAACGAGTCAGCGATACTACAACGAAGCGCAGGAACTGCTTCAGGGTTTGTCTGCCGAGCAGGTTTGCGATCCCGCCGCACTGCTGTTTTATCAGGCGGTGGTCCATCATCGGTTATTGGAAAAGGATGCGTGCCTGACGGCGGTCGCCAAGCTGATGGAAAACGAAGCGGCTGTGCCCCAACGGTATCTGAAACTGGCGCGCCTGATGGAGGCCGATCTGCGTCCGCTGGAGGAGGATTCACTGGACGAAATTTCCCGATTGATGGAGAGCATTCGTGTGCGGCTCGGGCACGGTCGTGCGGGAACGCGTGTCCGTCAGGAGGAAGATGACGTGATTGCCAAACTGGACAAGATGATCAAGAATCTCGAAGATCAGGCCAGTCAGGCGGCGGCCGCGGCAAGTGCATCCGGCAGCAACGCTCCTAGTTCCCCCATGCAGGACAGCATGCCCGGCGGTCAATCGGGCCCCGGCAATGTGGATCCCAAGAAGCTCGGAGCTCGGACGGATTGGGGCAACCTTCCACCCAAGGAACGCGAGGAGGCACTGCAGCAACTCGGGAAAGATCTGCCGTCGCACTATCGCGACGTGATTGAAGAGTATTTTCGCAAGCTGGCACGCGACGGCGTCGAACCATAAATCAAAATCACTTCGGAAAGCGGGTGTCGAGCGGATTCGGTGCAAGCTCATCCCGCCTCGAATCGATGCCTCGTTCGTTCCCACACCCCACGACTGTTTTTCTTGGAAAGGAACAACCCTTTGACAGGATGGCCAATCCTCGTACTCTCCATCGCAGTCGGGTCCTTCTCGGTGGAACTCGATAAGCAGGACGGATCCCGGCTGCAGGGGGAATTGATCCGTTTGGATACGGAGGTCGTGGAACTGCGGGGCAATCCTCAGAACGAGGTGGTTCCGACGCAGGAGCTTCAGCAGATCCGAGTAACCGGCGCGGCCGACCCAAACCGTGAGCCGTCTGGCTCGGTCTGGGTCGAGTTGACCGATGGCAGTCGCTTCCGCGCTCGCGCGTATGGACTTCAACAGCAGCAGGCCACGATCGAGATGCCGTCGACCGACTCATTCTCGATCGACAGCCGACTCGTGCGATACGTGCGTTACAGTGCACCGCAGACGGAATTAGACCGTCAATGGAAAGACATTCTTCAAGCGACCGTCGCCGGGGATGTGCTGATCATCCGCCGCCCAAATCAGATCCTGGATTACGTCGTCGGTCAGTTAGGTGAAATCGATCAGCAGAGGATCCAGTTTCAGTTTGATGGAAACTGGATTGATGTTCGCCCCGAGAAAGTGGATGGGATCGTTCCTTTCCGGCCGAATGTCCCCGCATATCCTGCGCCGCAGTGTCGCCTGACGACTCGCACCGGGGACCTCCTGCAACTGCGGGCAGTTTCGTCCGACGGCGAGCAGCTGCGAATCACGAGTAATAACGGAGTCGAGCTGGTCATCCCGTTGTCGCAGGTCGATTCTCTGAGTTTTGGTACATCCGCGGTGACCTATCTGAGCGATATCGATCCCGAACGAACGACTTGGACGCCATTTGTACGGATCGAAGCCTTGGAACAGGAGCTGACGCAGCTTTTTCGACCTCGAAGAGATCAAAGTTTGACGGGAGCGAAGCTGCGGATCATCGATTTGAATGGGCGCGAACAGGAGTTCGAAAAAGGCCTGTCGATGCACAGTCGGACGGAAATGACCTACCGCTTAGCAGGCGAGTATCGGCAATTTGCCGCTCAAGCGGGGCTGGAACCTGCGGAAGGGGAATACGGCTCCATTGCCCTGGTGATTTCGGTTGACGGCAATGAGCGGTGGCGGCAGGAAATCACGGGAGAATCCGCGGCAGTCGCTATCGATCTGGATCTCTCCGGGGCAAATTGGCTCACGATCCTCGTCGATTATGGCGAACGAGCCGACGTGGGAGATCGCTTGAATCTTTGTGACGCGAGATTAGTGAAATGAACAACGGCTTGCTTCGATGCCACGGCTGGCTGGCGATCGTCCTCGGACTGTCGCAGCCAGCGCTGATCACGGCGGATTCTTCCGTCGTACCCGAGGAAGTTCGACGGGCGGAACAGCAACGGATCGAGGTGATTCGTCAGGCTTGTCGTGCGACCATCGCGATCTTCCCCGGACAGTCGGCCAGCGGCGGAGGGTCGGGCGTGATCATCTCACCCGATGGCTATGCCTTGACGAATTTCCATGTCGCGCAACCATGCGGGACCTATCTGCGCTGCGGACTGAACGATGGACGGCTGTATGACGCCGTGATCGTGGGGATCGATCCGACAGGAGATGTTGCCTTGATTCAACTGTTGGGACGAGATGATTTTCCAACTGCCGAATTGGGGGACAGCGACGAATTACAGGCCGGCGACTGGTGCTTTGTCGCAGGCAATCCCTTTCTATTGGCAACCGATTTCCAGCCTTCCGTCAGCTTCGGGATCATTTCGGGCGTCCACCGGTATCAATATCCTGCCGGGACACTGCTGGAATATGCGGACTGTATTCAGACAGACGCCGCCATCAACCCGGGGAATTCAGGAGGGCCCCTATTCAATGCCGCAGGGCAACTCGTCGGCATCAACGGGCGGGGATCCTTTGAGAAGCGTGGTCGGGTCAACGTCGGGGTGGGCTACGCAATCTCGATCAACCAGATCAGGAATTTCCTGGGTCACCTGAAAAGTGGCCGAATTGTGGATCACGCTACACTAGGCGCGATCGTCGACACCGATGAAGACGGACGCGTCGTGGTGACGAACATTGTGGAATCGTCCGACGCCTACCGTCGCGGCTTGCGATACGGTGACGAATTGATCGCTTTCGCCGGGCGACCCATTTCCACCGCGAACGGCTTCAAGAACATCCTCGGAATCTTTCCCAAAGGCTGGCGACTGCCGCTCAGCTATCGTCGAGAGGGACAACGCATTGATACGCTGGTCCGCCTTGCGGGAGTTCATTCGAACGAAGAGTTGATTCGCAAAACGCAACAGAATGTGGAGCCTCCAGCACCGCGTCCGGAGCGTGAAAAACCACGAGAGCCTTCCCCGCCTGACCAACCACCGATCCCCGGTCGACCGCAGATCAGTCCCCACTCCGCGCCCAAGTCGCCGCCCGCGGCGGTTGCCGAACGCTACGAGGCACGGCGTGGATATGCCAATTACCACTTCAATCAGGTCCAGCGCGAGCGTGTCTGGAATGCACTGCGAGGTCAAGGAGATTTCTCGGCGCGAAACACGGTTTGGTCGCTGCGCGGTACGCTCAACGAGCGCACCACGCTCGAAGTCGAACTCGACGACCGTCAAACCTTGGCACGCATTGCCTCGCCAACCGAAAACCGAGAACTGCTGCTGGATTTGCGCGATGACCTCACACAACAATTGTTGCCCGAGGGAAGTGGGGGACTGCTCACGGCGCTCCATCTTTGGCGCCGATTACTGGCGGAGGGACCGGCGGCCTACGGCGAAGTCTATTACCTGGGAACGGCACCCTGGCCTGGACACGAAAATTTGGCGGATGTCCTGGTCGGAATCAACGACGTTGTCGAAACGCATTTCTACTGTGATCCAACTGCAGGGACATTGATCGGTCTGGAAATGTACCCGGACAGTGAAGTGGACCCGTGCGAGATTCACTTTCGCGATTACCGATCGATTGACGAACGTCAAATCCCGTTCGAATTGGAAATCCGCTACGGCGATGCCACGTACGGTGTCTGGAAATTGGAAGAATTCACGATGAGTCCGCTCGAGTTGGAGGGCGTTTGATGCAGGACAACCAACAAGCAGAAACAGTAGCCGCGGAGAAACGCGGAAAAGCGCAGATGCGTCAATTCTGCTGCGGTCAGTCAGCTTCCGTGGAAATCCGCGTCTCTCCGCGGCTTCTCTTCCTGCAACATCCATCCCTACGCGGCTGGATCGCCGCGGCGATCTGCTTACTGAGCTGGCTTCCACAAGTGGCCCATAGCAGCGAACTGGCAGAAGTCGTTCAGCAAACGCTTCCCAAGATTGTCAAAATCTACGGCGCCGGTGGGATCCGTCGACTGGAGGCGTATCAAAGCGGCTTCCTGATCAGCGGCGAAGGACATGTGCTGACTGCATGGAGCTACGTCCTTGATGCGGACCCGATCCTGGCGGTTCTGGATGACGGTCGTCGATTTCCCGCCGAGTTGCTGGGCGCCGATCCGGGCACGGAGTTGGCGGTCCTGAAGATCGATGCGGCTCAGTTGCCACACTTCCATCTCGATGCGGCGGCGGAGGTTCGCATCGGGGATCGCATCCTGGCCTTCAGCAACCTCTATGGCATCGCAACCGGCAACGAACCGGCGAGCATTCTGCATGGTGTTGTCTCCGCCGTCACGCCCCTGTCGGCCCGACGTGGCGTGTACCCGACGACGTATGAGGGAACCGTCTACGTGTTGGATGCGATGACGAACAACGCGGGTGCCGCCGGCGGCGCGCTGACCAACGATCAAGGCCAGTTGGCAGGCATCCTCGGAAAGGAGTTGCGGAATGCTCAGAACAACACCTGGTTGAACTATGCGCTGCCCATCCACGAAATCCGCCCGATTGTTGACGACTTGGTCCAGGGCAAAGTTCGCCGACGCGATGATCCTAATCTCCGAAAACCGCTGCAGCCCATGACGCTTCCGGAGTTGGGTCTGGTCTTGATCCCCGATGTCTTACCGAAGACACCGCCGTTCATCGAGCGCGTCCAGCCGGGCTTTCCTGCGGCAGCAGCCGGCCTGCAGGCAGACGACCTGATCGTCTTCGTCCAATCCACCATGGTCAGCTCATGCGAGGAAGTGCTGGAAGAAATCTCCTTCGTGGATCGTCTTCAGTCCGTGCGGATCACGGTGCTCCGCGACCAGAAGCTGATCGAGGTCGAATTGTCGGGGGAACGATAGTGCTTTTTGGCGGCTAAAGATCCGGGTGACGGGTGGCGAAGCGACGCCCCGGTCCGCAGTCGCTGGGGCTTCACTACGTTCAGCCACCAGCCACCCAAACACGACCAGAAGTTGATCGAAGTCGACCTGTTGGGGAACGCAAGAGCGAAATCGGAGCAATCGGTTCAATGCGGGAAAGAACTTTGACTCACCTATTCCTTGGTCTATTTCTCGTCGGCTCCACCGTGGCCCAGGAGAACCAAGTCACTTCGCTCGAGCAAGCCGCCTTACGAAATGCCGCCCAAGCCGCCGCACCTTTTGTCGTCCAGATCGAGACGCTGGGCGGGCTGGAGCGGGTGGAAGGCGTCTTGGTGGGGACCGGTCCCACTTCGGGGCTGATTGTCGCGGAAGACGGTTACATCGTCTCGAGCGCTTTCAATTTCATCCAACAACCGACCTCGATTCTCGTCACTTTGCCCAACGGCCAGCGAAAGCCGGCCACCATCGTGGCTCGCGACCAGAGTCGAATGCTCGTACTGTTGAAAGTGGAAAGTGAAACGCCGCTTCCCGTTCCGACCGCCGTCCCGCGTGCGGAGATGCAGGTCGGCCAATGGACCGTGGCCGTCGGTCGCGCGTTGTCGAGCGATGACATCAACTTGTCTGTAGGAATCCTGAGCGCGGTCGATCGGATCTGGGGCAAAGCGATCCAGACGGATGCGAAGATCTCCCCCAGCAACTACGGCGGCCCTTTGGTGGATTTGCAGGGCCGCGTCCTGGGAGTGCTCGTTCCGCTTTCCCCGGACGCACAAAATGAAGTCGCAGGAGCTGAGTGGTACGACTCCGGCATCGGCTTCGCAGTTCCGCTCGTCGACCTGTTCGCCCGCTTGGATGTCCTTCGGTCGGGAAGTGACCTGTTGCCCGGCATTCTGGGAATCTCGCTGAAGTCGCCCGATGTGTATGCCGACAACACCGAGATTGGCGTCGTTCAGGCGAAGTCACCCGCTTCCGAGGCCGGACTGCAGGCGGGGGATCGGATCGTGGAGATTAATGGCCAGCCAATTCGCCGAGGTGTGCAACTGAAGCACGCGCTGGGACCTCAATATGCGGGCGATCGAATCGACATTGTGGTCTTGCGAGACGAACAGCGAGTGGAAGCTTCCGCCGTCCTGACGGATAAGCTCCTGCCCTACGAACGACCGTTCCTTGGAATCCTGCCACATCCATCCTCCAACAATGGGGAAGTGCGCGTGCGGTTCGTTTATCCGGAAAGCGGTGCAGAAGCAGGCGCCCTGCAACCTCTCGATCAAATCGAATCGCTCGACGGAGATCCGATCGGCGACTTGCAACAGATGCGGATTGAACTGGCCGATCGTCAACCGGGAGATGACGTCGATCTTGAGATTCGTCGCAACGGTTCGAACATCACGCTTCGCGTCACGCTGTCTGGATTGCCTACTGACCTTCCGCCTGAGTTTCCTGCGCCGGAGGATCCACCACCAACCGGCGAAGACCAGGTCGAGACCGGCACGATCGAGGTTCGAATTCCTGAGCAGCCGAATCCATGCACGGCCTACGTCCCCGATACCTACACGGGACGCCGACCGTTCGGCTTGCTCGTTTCACTTGATCCACCCGGGACTCCGGATTCCACATCCCTGATCGATCAATGGAAGGATGTGTGTGCCAAGCACGATCTGATCCTCTTGGCACCGCGATCTCAGGATCCAACTCGTTGGCAACCGACGGAAATCGATTTCATTCGAAAGACGATTGACCAGATCTTTGGGCGATATCGAATTGATCCGTCTCGGATCGTAGTTCATGGTCGAGAAGGGGGAGCGGCCATGGCCTACCTGGTTACGTTCAGCCAGCGGGATGTCGTGCGTGGTGTGATTGCCGAGGACGCTCCCTTGCCAATGGGCCTGCGTGCACCCCTCCCGGAACCACTTCAACCCTTGGCCGTGCTGGCCATTCAAGCGCGCCAATCGACGGTGCGAAGTCGAATCGACGCTGGTCTCGAGCGGTTGCGGGCGCAGAAGTTCCCCGTTAGCGTGATGGACCTGGGGGATCAACCGCGAGTGCTCAGCGCCAACGAACGATTACTCGTCGGCCGCTGGATTGAAGGACTTTCGAGACTGTGACGTTATTCAACCCCGATTGATTGTCGGAGTAGAAATGCAACCGGAGCAAGCAACCGCGATACGACGACATCTCATGGGCGTGGCGGGCTTGCTGCTGCTGATCACGGGGATCAGTCTCTCAATTTGGCCGTTGGAGAGCGCCAATGGCGTGTTCTGGCAGGGATCGAGCATCAAGTCCGGACTCACGCTGCTGGCAGCCTGGCTTGCATTCCCACAACTGCAAAAGCTGCCGGGCTGGATCTTGACCAGCATCATCGTCTTTGCCCTGGCGGTGGCGATCCGCCCGCGATTCGTCCTGGCCCTGACGCGCCTCGCCTGGGTCTTTGTCCCGATCCTGTTCTTGATCTGGCTGCTGCGGCCACGCCCCAACCCCAGGAAGGAAGTGGGAATGCGACCGCAGAAGGTGCAGAACATGTCACGAGACAACGATCCGATGGATCGCTGACCCGTCAGGAAGCCAGACCGCCTGGCAAACAGAGCAAGTTCCAAGAGCGTTCGCGAGGAAGATCGCGGGGAGGAAGGCATCCCTCGCCGAAGTTGCGGATCGGGATTCCCCGACGATCAACCCCAATTCAAAGCCACGACAAAGCGCTACGCCACCACGCCCATCTGCTGTTTCAGTCGCTGGAGCAGATCGACTGCTTTCCCGATTTCGGCCTTTTGTCGCTCGGGCTCTTGTGGGATCTCACGCTCAATTGTCAGCGG
The DNA here is from genome assembly GCA_964522605.1 of uncultured Pirellulaceae bacterium. GTDB lineage: Bacteria > Planctomycetota > Planctomycetia > Pirellulales > Pirellulaceae > CAVZLD01. The sequence goes on along the minus strand of CAZFWV010000052.1, from coordinate 986 downwards.
CCCCTCGTAACCGATCTGCTGCAGCGTCTGGAGGTAACGTGCGATATCTACCTGTCCCTCACCCAAGGGCACTTCCTGCCCCCATTCGGCGCCGGGATTCTTGGCCCAGAGCGCATCTTTGCAGTGAACGCTGCGGACATACGAACCAATCTGCTGCAGGGCTTCGATCGGTTCCCCCGTTCCATACAGAATCATGTTCGCGGGATCGAAGTTCACAAACAGGTTGTCGCGCTGCACATCCGCCAGGAACTGCAGCAGTCCGGCAGCCGTTTCTTGACCGGTTTCCAGATGCAGATTCTGCCCATTGGATCGGCAGTGATCGCACAAGTCCTGCGTCACCGCAATGACTCCATCATAGTCCGGGTCGCCAAGCGAGGAGTGCGGAATGAATCCCAGGTGCAGGGCAACTACGGAGCAGCCCAATCGGCGGGCGAAATCCGCGATCTCTTTCATCTCCGCCGTTCGTTCGGCGCGGGCTGCAGGCGGAACAAGACCAACGGTTCGCTGTGTGGTCGGAATGTCTGCATAACTCTCCCCTTCAAACCCACCGAAGACAGCCGTCAGCGCAATCCCCAGGTCACTCAAGCGTTGCAGGAAGCGATCCGCGTTTTCCTCAGTGCGGCTCGATCGCGAAGGTGCGTGCAGTTGAATCGTGGGGATCTTCAGCTCTTGAGCAACTTCCAGTTTCACTCCCAAACCAGCGTCGATACTCGCAAATACCCCGACGGGCCACTTATCCATGGTTTCATCTCCTTCCAGTTGACGTGAGTGGGTTGCGATCTCACAGTGAGAGCACCAGTGTACCGCCTTAGAGCCCCGAGCGTGAGTCGGGGAGCGTGCGGTCAGCCGTAGCGCGGCAGGGCCGCAATCCAACGGGGTGCTTCCGCACCCAGGTAAGGGTCGCTTCCGTTGGTCGCTCGATTTCTTGCCGAGAAAACAGCATTTTCACCGTTAGCAGTGCAAACGCCATGAAGGCCGCAGGCGCG
>CAZFWV010000051.1:0-27313 GCA_964522605.1 uncultured Pirellulaceae bacterium | reverse complement strand
GTGCCGCGGCAAATTGTTCCGCACTCCAGATGCCGATCTTCCCGATCTCGACAAAACGCCCACCACGTGCCAATGCGTGAACGGAGGCCGGAATGAAATCCTGGTTCAGACTATTCAGGACGACGTCGACACCACGCCCCGCTGTATCGGTCAGAATCTGTTCCGCAAAGTCTGTGGTTCGCGAGTCGTAAACGTGCTGAATTCCCTGTGCCCGGAGGAACTCGTGCTTTCCGCGGCTTGCGGTCGCGAAGATTTCAGCTCCGACCGATCGGGCGATCGACACGGCCGCCTGCCCGACGCCCCCCGCAGCAGCGTGAATCAGCACGCGTTCGCCTCGTTTCAGCCGAGCCAGCCTCGACAGACCGTACCAAGCAGTTAAGTAGGCGAGCGGAACCGTCGCGGCTTGCTCCAGCGTCCAGTCAGATGGAATCGAGGCCACGTACCGACGATCGACCGTCAGATGGCTTCCGAGGCTGGACGTGGACAATGCCAGCACTCGATCCCCCGGTTGATACTCGGTCACTCCCGGTCCGACTTTCGTAACCACACCGGCACACTCGAAGCCGAAAGTTACATCCTGTTCGCTGAGGATCCCGATCTGCGTTTCAAACTGCTGCAACATCCCCAGGGCGCGGAGCACATCCCGGAAGTTCAGACCAGCGGCTTCTACGGCGATTTCCAGTTGGCCTTCTTGGGGTTCTTGACGCTCGACCTCCCGCAGGATCAGGTTGTCCAGAACGCCGTATTTCTTGAGTCCCAGCCGATAAGCATGGCGCGGGACCGACAGCTTATCCTGATCGGCGATCGATCGCGGGACGAGGCGCGAACTGAATCGCTGCGTGCCGCGCAGCGCGATCTCGGTTTCCTGATCGGGCACCCAAATCTCACCGAACAGCCGACTGGCGTGATCGGAGCCTTGCGGATCCAGGTCGATCCGTGTGCAATTCAAACGAGGCATTTCCGCGGCGATCACCCGACCGAGTCCCCATAGGGCCGCCTGAGAAGGGTCAGGCGCATCATCCTGCGGATCCAACTGTTGCGCACCGCGCGTCACAAGGTAGAGTCGTGGAATCTGGTCCGTTCGCGCCGCCAAGGATTGAGCCAGGAGCAGCGCCGTCTGGCAATCGGTTAACTGGGGCTGCCCTCGATTCTCATCGGATTGCCCTTCCGCAAGCAGAAGGATGCCGCGCAAGGGTGTGGCGTCCGTTAATTGCAGGGCATCGAGCAACTGGGTGTATTGCTCCGGATCGTCCCGCCGAAACTCCGTCTCGGATTCTGTCACACGCGAAGCATCCGACGGTCTAGCAAGGACGCATTTCTGACCTCGACCCGACAGTTGTTCTGCCAGTTGCGCGCGAAGAGTTGATGGATTGCCGACGATCACCCAGATCGGATGTTGTTCGGCGGAAACGCTGAGCGGCGTTCCCAAACGCGGAGCCTCGCGCCACACCAGACGGTGCAACCAAGGCTCAACATTCCGCGAAAACCGTTTCTGCAGGTCGCCACGCGTGACTTGGGCTAACCGCAGCGATTCGACTTCCGCAAGCAGAGTCCCATCCTGCCGCAATAGTCGCAGGTCCGCGTGCACCTGCGGCTGTCGTCCGGTACGACGTTCCGTAATCCGCGTATGGACCAGAACATGCGAGAGGGGCGCGTCCGTCTGGATGCGAATCCTTCCTATCCCGATCGGGACATACGTCGTGCCCGGTTCCATCTGCCCCTGAAGCGCACCTCCGACGGTCTGCAAACACGCATCGAGTAGCGCCGGGTGCAGCACGGTTTCGGCTGCTTGTGAGACGATCGACGCGGGCAGCGCAACTTCGGCAAAAGCTTCGCCCTCGGAACACTCCAGCTTCTGGAGTCCCTGGAACATCGGGCCATATTCTAGTCCGTTAGCCAGACAGGCTCGATAGAAATCGGCAGGGGCGACGGATTGTTCTGCCGGTCGCCGCTCCTCCGCTAAATCGCATCCCGTGGACAAGGGTTGATTGCCGCGGATTCTGCCGGAAGCGTGCAAGCGCCAGACCGAATCGTTGGGACTCGTCTGTTCGCAACTCAGAATGCGAAATCCAAACAGGTCCTCGTCCTCCGCCGATAACAGGAGTTGGACACGTGTCGCGGTTCCATCGTCCATCAACACGATCGGCTGCTGAACCTGCAGGTCCTCAATCGCCAGGCCCTCCGTTGGGAACCGGGTCCGCGCTGCCGCAAGAGCCATCTCGACATAGGCCGTCGCAGGAACGACGACCTGGTCAAAGACACGATGATCGCGCAAGTACCCTGGATGACCAAGCGACAGTCGCGACTCGTAAACATCTTGATCCACGGCAACAGGAACGCGTTTGCCCAGTAGAGGCGACCGCGTTCCTTCCGGCTCGGATGACTCGACAAGCTGAGCGTGTTCGGGAGCATCGGTTGCTGGAAGGGAATCCGGTGCCCAATAGCGCGTTCGATGGAACGAGTAGGTAGGCACATCGACTCGCCGGCGCGCGTAACCGCGATCAAACCCTTTCCAATCGATGCGGACCCCCGCTTCGAACAGTCGGGAAAGTGCGTCCAGCAGAGTTGCCCAGTCGTCATTGCCGCGACGCAAGCTCGACATCCAGATCAGATCCGGCTCGGCGATACAGGCTTGTCCCAGCGCCGTCAGATCCGGTTGCGGTCCGATCTCGACGAACAGATTGGCACCCTTTTCTCGCAGGGCCGCAATCCCGCGCGCAAACTGAACGGGCTGGCGCAAGTGTTGCTGCCAGTACTGCGGATTCTGCAATTCCTCGCGTGCCAGCTCGCCGGTCAAATTCAAGGCGATTGGAAATGCGGGAGCGCGCAGCGGCACCTCGGCGACGGCCTGACCAAACTCGTCCAGGATCGATTCGTCTTGAGGTAGCGACTGCATGAGTCGAGCCCGCTTCGCAATTAAGTGCAAGCCTTCCTCAAGCGTAAAAACACCCGCGGTGCACGCGGCAACGTATTCGCCGACGCTATGCCCAATGGCGAAATCCGGTTCGACACCCCAGGACTTCCAGAGTTCGAACAGCGCATACTCTACAGCGAAGAGCGCCGGTTGCGTGTATTGAGTCTGATCCAAGCGATTGGGATCGCGATCCTTGTCCAGCAGCAGCTCGAGGAGCGGGATCTGCTGCGACTTCAAGATTTCGTCACAGCGGTCCAAGGCGGCGCGATACACCGGCTGCGTGGAGTACAGTTGGTGACCCATCAACGGGTATTGCGATCCTTGCCCAGTGAACAGAAAGGCGATCTTATTGCGGCGTCGGCCGCGCCGCACTGCTGCGTTGGGAACGTTGGTTTCTTCCGCCGCCAGAAGTCGTAGCTTCTCGACGATCTCGGACGACGAGTTGCCCACAATCGCGCGACGCAAATGGAGTTGGGATCGTCCCGTATTGGCCGAGTAGCAAAAATCAGGCAGCGCCTCGTCGGGCAACTGTTGCAGTCGAGTTGCATATTGGCCGGCAAGCGCTGCGAGCGACCATTCGTCGCGGGCCGTGACGGCCAAAACGTGCCGCGGGCGATCGGACGTGGAAACCGAAGCGGGCGATGCCGCCTTCTCTCGCGGAACGCGACATTCGTCGTCACTCAGAATCAGGTGACAGTTTGTCCCCCCGAAACCGAATCCACTGACTCCGGCCAAACGGCTCCCCTGGGGCGCGTTCCAGTCGGTCACCTGTTGAGGAATCTCGACCAACGAACCACGCAAGCGAATGTAGGGATTCAGTGTTTTCAGGTGCAGGTGAGGGGGGATCCGTTCGCGGGACAGCGAAAGGATCACCTTAATTAGAGAGGCCATGCCGGAAGCAGCCTCCAGATGACCGATATTCGTCTTTACCGCCCCCAGTCGCAGCGGGTTGCTGCTGCGACGACCTTCGAGCATCACCTCCTGCAGGGCGCGGACTTCGATCGAGTCTCCTAGCGGCGTGGCGGTTCCGTGAGCTTCGACGTATTCCACATCGTGCGGTTGAATTCCCGCACTCCGCAACGCGGATCGGAGGACTTCTTGCTGTGCAGGTCCATTCGGCGCAATTAAACCGTTCGTCAAGCCATCCTGATTGACCGCCGAGCCGCGAATCACGGCTAGAACCTGATTGCCATCGCGGATGGCATCGTCCAGCCGCTGGAGCACGAGGACGCCGCAGCCTTCGCCCCGAACGTAACCGTCGGCCGCCGCATCGAACGACCGGCAACGACCGTCGGCGGCCAGCATTCGTGCCTGAGAGAAGATGACATTTCCCTCCGGCGTGAGTACCAAATTGGTGCCGCCGGCCAGAGCCAGGTTGCACTCGCCCGTTTGCAGACTGCGACAGGCCAAATGGGTCGCCACAAGAGCGGAAGAACAGGCGGTATCGACGGACAGACTGGGCCCTCGCAGATTGAACACGTAACTCACGCGATTCGCCGCAACGGCCAGGCTGGTCCCGGTCGCGCTATAGGCATTGAGTGAGTCGTAGCCGCGAAAAACGAGACGTGCGTAGTCGCAGTTGCTGATGCCGACGAAGACGCCCGTGGCCGAGTCGGCCAGATCTTCTGCCGGCAAGGCGGCGTGTTCCAAGGCCTCCCAGGCAACTTCCAGCAACAATCGCTGCTGCGGATCCATGCGCTCCGCCTCGCGGCCGGAGATTCCAAAAAAGGTCGCATCAAAATCCTCGATGCGCTCCAGAAAGCTCCCCCAACGAGAACAGCTGCGCCCCGGCGTCCCCGGCTGTGGGTCATAGAACGCCTCGGCGTTCCACCGCTCCGGAGGTACTTCCGAGATCGCGTCGCCCCCCGCGATCAGCAATTGCCAGAATGCCGTGGGATTCGGAGCGAGCGGAAAACGGCAACCAAGGCCGACGACGGCGATCGGGGCGTTCAGTGGGTCCATGGGCGGAGCGCGATTCGGAAGGTGCAGACCGCAAGCACGAGTCGATCAAGGAGCCGACAAATGCTCGGAGATTTCCTCGATGGTCGGGTAATCGTATACGATCGTAGGATCGACCGGCCGCCCCAGCCACTGTTCCAAGTCGCCGGTCATCCCAATCGCCGTGGCGGAATCGAGAGCCAGGGAATCGAAAGGGGCTGAAATATCGATCGAATCGGCGGGAATCTGCATCTGCTGGGCAAGATAGCCCACAATCCAATCCTGGATTTCTTCGGCCGTAATCGACCCACGGGTCGCTCCCTGACCGCCCTCTGCCGGTGTCGCGCCGTCATTCATCGGTGACCTTTCTTCCATTGAACTGACTCTGGTCAGGATTCTCGCCTTCGGAGTGGGATCCTGCCGGCTCGGTCACACTTTACGTTTCCCGGCGAAAGAGCGACTGATCCTATCGGGGGTGTGCCCCGGCGACGCGGCGAGGTTCGCGGTGAGGCCCCGCGTCCGCCTCATTCTCTATCCCGGCTCCGTCCCAACGGAAGGACGTCAACCGATGCGGAGTAGCCGATGCCCACGCCACAGCACCCACGAACTGGTCTCCAATCGTCATCTCGACGAGCGAGACCCCCGAAACCGTGGGGAATAGCTCGGCGTGGCTGACGATCCGCCAGTACGCCGGGGCGTCCAGGTCGACCACAACATCCTGCAATCGCCTTCGGAGACCTACGCCAAATGTCTTCAAGTAGGCCTCCTTGTGCGTCCAGTATCGCAGAAAATGCCGCTCGCGATCCTCAGGGGGACTGGCCAAAAGGCGATCCTGTTCCGTTCGTTCTAAACAACGCTGGACCATCCTGTCAAAGCCACTGATCCGGCGAACTTGCTCGACGTCCACACCAACCTCCAAACCCGACGTGATTCCCAGCACGGCAAGGTCGCCCGAGTGGGAGAGGTTGAATCGCAGGTCGTTCCCGCGGCTGCGTCCCGCCAGGCAGGGCTTTCCGTCGGCTCGGGTCTCGATGCGGATGGCCGAAGGTGGTCGGCCCAGGTATTGCCCCAGAATCTGCCGAACCGCTCCACGACAGATCGTGTACCGCTGCATCTGCGACTCCAGCAGAAATCCAGCCGCCCGCGTCCGTTCCGACTCCGCCAGCCAGCAGTGCAGCTGCTCAAACGGCAATTCACAGTCGTTCAGAGGAATCACCCAGACGTGGATCTGGCTACGCTCGACCTGAAAGCTCGATGGCCAGCCCGTCTGACTCGCCGACTTCGTGGAGAAGCGGATCATAACGGTAGCTCACAAAGGGATTGTGGAGGCACTCCGCCCAGGAACAGACTACGGAGCGAAATCGTGGCTTCCATCGACCCACTCGACTTGCTCGCTAAATAAAATCTCTCGTGCGGTGTCTCGCCGCAAATTCCGGCAGATCCCTTCGCCAGGAGATTATATTAGACGACCTGGGTAACCACTGCACAACTAAGAAACCATTTTTTGTGACGCCTGCTGAAAAACCGGACGGGCTTCGCGATTCGCTGTAAAAGGAAGTAACGCGACTTTGGAGACAAGAACATGATGCGACGAGATCAACGGTTTTTCGGCACTTTCGACCGCCCGGCAGATTTTGCCGGAGCGCACCATTCCCTAGTCCTGATCGCTGCACTATTCCTGGTTCAGCTCCCGTCATCCCTCGTTTCCGGTGCAGATTCCGTCGGCCCACCCCACGTCGTCATTTTCTTGGCAGACGATCTGGGTTGGAGTGATGTCGGATTCCACGGCAGTGCGATCCAAACGCCGAACCTGGATCGACTCGCCGGTCAAGGTGCTCGTTTGGAGGCCTTCTATGTTCAGCCGGTCTGCTCACCCACACGTGCGGCCCTGTTGACGGGGCGGTATCCCATTCGACACGGTTTGCAGGTCGGCGTCATTCGCCCCTGGGCGGAATATGGTTTGCCCCTGGAAGAACGCACTTTGGCGCAGGCACTCTCGCAAGCGGGATACCGAACCGTGATCTGCGGAAAATGGCATCTCGGGTTGCATGCGCCGGAGTACCTACCGACTCATCGAGGGTTTCAGCAGCAGTATGGACACTACTGCGGGGCAATCGATTATTTCACGCACCGACGGGACGGCGGATTGGATTGGCATCGGAATGACCAGGTTTGCCACGATTCAGGTTACACGACCATCCTGCTTGGCGATGAAGCGGTAAGCACCATTCGCCAGCACGACCCGTCGCAACCGCTGTTCCTTTACGTCGCCTTCAACGCGCCGCACACACCGTTGCAGGTGCCGCCCGAATACTTGGCGGCGTATTCTCACATCGACAACCCAAAACGTCGGACGTACGCCGCGATGGTACACTGCCTGGACGAGCAGATTGGGCGCGTCGTGACCGCGATCGAAGAACGGTCGATGACCGATCAAACCTTGTTCATCTTTTCCAGTGACAACGGTGGTCCCATTCAATCGGGCGCGACCAATCGACCACTGCGTGCCGGGAAGGGAACACTGTTCGAGGGTGGCGTGCGGGTCGCCGCATGCGCCACCTGGAAGGGACGAATCAAACCGGGAATTATCATCGAGGAACCCCTCCACATCGTCGACTGGTATCCGACCCTGGTTCGCTTAAGTGGTGCCCCGATTCAGCAGGATTTGCCGCTGGACGGGAAGGACCTCTGGCCCGTGTTGACCGCAAATCAACCTTCCCCGCACGAACACATCCTGCTGAATGCAACTCCCACCGGCGGTGCGATTCGAGCCGGCAATTGGAAACTGGTAATCCGTGGCGCGCGAAGTGCGGTGGATGAAGCCGCAAACGCACGTCCGTCGGAAACGCCCGGATCGGAAGACTCCGGCCGTCGCAATCTGCGCGGTCAGGTGGAGTTGTTCAATCTCGCGGAAGACTTGGCCGAACAGGACAATCTCGCGGATCAGTATCCGGAGCGGGTCAAGCAACTGACGGACCTGCTGCAAACCTACCAGCAAGTGGCCGTCCCCCCACGAAACAAGCCGCGTTCCAAAGATTTTCGCGTGCCGGAAATCTGGGGGCAGTCAAAATGACCTCGCTCGGAAGGAGAGATTCCTTTTTTTATGACGCTTAACATGCCTCCGGTGAGGATACTTGCCATGCTAGATCGTGGAGCGTAGGATCGGAGTCATCGGCAAGATGGGAGGCGGCTCCGTTTCGATCGGCCGAGTAAATCCTGACTGCATCGGTTCTCTGAGATTTTCTTTTCCATGCCCGTTGAAGTGGACCAATTGGACAGCCTCCGTCACTGGATCTGTCGGACGGATGAACACGCGGAAGCCCGTCTGGCTGTTCTTTCTCAAGCGCTGCACTTGCTGGACCATCCCGACCAATTGCATTCCATGGCGGGACGGGAAACGGCGGAGAAACTCGACCGGTGGCGATATCAGTGTCTTGGTCGCCGATCAGGACAAGTCACCGACGAGGATCGGCATTTTCTGGCCCTGCTGGATTCTTTCGCCGGACGTCTCGCCCAGCGTCCCACGGCACTGGCACGCGGAGCGCGCGAAGCGGTGCTTGGTGACGCCGTTTCGTTACAGCGAATTGAGCCGCCCGCCAATCACCAGGAATTAATCCGCACGGCTCAAGAGATCACCGCAGAGCGTTTTGGCGCGTCCGACTCTGCACTCGCCCGACATCACGACGGGGCAACGGAGCATGCTGAATCGAATGCTCGACAACCTTGGGCGGGGCGACGGATGGTTCTGTACGCTCCGCTTTACCTGTCGAACTACTGCACGAATTATTGCACGTACTGCGGATTTCGCTATTCCGAACCAACGCCTCGTGCGCACCTTTCCAGTTCGGAGGCGTGGCAACAGGCACGGGTGCTCTGGGAGCGCGGTTTTCGCCATCTGTTGTTGGTCGCGGGGGATTTTCCACGGCTCACATCGCCCGATTATCTGGCCGACATCATCCGCCCGATGCGAAACGAAGGCCTCTCGATCGGCGTCGAAATTGCAGCCCAATCCGTCACCGGTTACCAGACTTTGGTGGATGCGGGTGCCAGCTCTGTGACACTGTATCAGGAAACGTATGACGAAAAGCTGTACCCTCAATACCATCCGCGCGGAAGCAAGGCCGCCTTCGAGTGGCGTCTTGAGGCGCCGGATCGAGCTGCAGAAGCCGGCATGGGACGAATGGGGCTCGGAATCCTACTCGGCCTCAGCGATCCTTGGCGGGATCTGGCTGCGCTGATTCGACATGGCAAGTATCTGCAAGCGAGGTTTCCAGCGATTCGCCTGAGCTTCAGTCTTCCGCGGATTCATGAGGCTCCAGCCGGGTTCATTATCCGGCATCCGGTCGATGATCAGACGATGATTCAGATGTACTGCCTGTTGCGGACCTCGTTCCCCGATGCGCACCTGGTTCTCTCAACTCGTGAGACCCCGATGTTGCGTGATCAGCTGGCACGGATTTGCATCACCCAAATGAGCGCCGGCAGTTCCACAGCGCCGGGAGGCTACACAGAGAACTCCGACGTACCCTGTGGTGGTGAGCAATTCCCCGTGTGTGACTCACGTCCCGTAGACGAAGTCCTCAGCTGGCTGCATCAGAACGGCTTCGAAGTGGTTTGGGACCTCGAAGCCGCCCTCGATCCACAACACCCAAGCCCCTAAGGTCGACCCAACGACGTTCGGCTTTAACTCAAGAACTGTGTGTCGGCCGATTTGTCTCAAGTCGGCAATTCCGGCATGTTCGCCGACTTGAGACAAGTCGGCCGACAGTTTTTGAGAGAGAGCCTGATCGGGGAGATGAAGACACCATGACCGAACCGCATCCGATGGATCGTCGACAATTTGTTGTGGGCATGTCCGTGGGGATCGGCGGTGTGGCGTTTACAAGCGCCGACGGTCAGTCGACGCCGTGGTGGCAATTCTTCACGCAGGAAGAAGCGTTGCTGGTCGACGCGGTCGCGGAGCAGATCATTCCCGCAGATCAGGACCCCGGCGCCCACGATACGGGCGTTGTGCATTTCATCGATCGACAGTTGGTCGGGCATTATGAACCGTATCAGACCATTTATCGTCAAGGTTTGGTCGGGTTGCAGGAAACGTCACTGGCCCGCTTTGGGCAGCCGTTTCTCAAGCTGGCATGGGAGCAACAAACCGAGGTGCTTCGCGCGCTCGAATCGGGGACTGCTGCCGGCGAGACATGGCAGTCGCAGTCATCTCGCGAGTTCTTCCGTCTGATCCGCGATCACTCGATGCAGGGGTTCTACGGTAGTCCTCGCCACGGCGGAAATCGGAATTACGCGAGTTACAGGATGCTGGGCCTCGATTACCCACAGATCATTGGTCGACATCGTCCCCCGATTGGGTCCCAGGTTTCGCCTCCAAAGTCACGGTCAACGTAGGCCGACTTGAGACAAATCGGCCTACACGGTTCTGGAATCCGCTGCGAAAAGAGATCGGCAGGTCCCACGACTCACTCTGACCAAGCACTCGGGAGAGTTCCTCACCATGACGACGAAAAAACCGGTCAACGCAGTAATCGTCGGTGCGGGTGCCGGAGGAGGTGTCGTGGCGAAGGAACTGAGTCAGGCCGGACTGAGTACGGTTTTGTTGGAGCGCGGTGCCTGGGCGAGTTTCGAGGCCCACGATCATGACGAATTGATCAGCCAGCGCACGACCGTTCTGGGGAATGCGTTCGGCCCCGACGACGAGCGACACCGACGACTGATTCAGAGCGGGGATGGCTCCTGGCGGATCGTTCGGCCGAGTGAACCCGGGTATGGCAACAATGCCGCCTGCGTTGGATCCGGCACCGTCAGCTACGGTGCGATGGCCTGGAGGTTCATGCCCCAGGATTTCCGGATGCGTTCGACCTACGGCGCAATGGAAGGCTCGACGCTTGAAGATTGGCCCATTTCGTACGAAGACTTGGAGCCCTGTTATGAGCGGGCGGAGTGGGACCTTGGTGTCGCCGGTGATGATCGGCAAAACCCGTTTGCGCCCCCCCGGCGCAAGCCGCAGCCGATGCCGCCGTTCGCTTACAACCACGAGGGACGCATTCTCGCCGACGCCGCGAAGCGACTGGGGTTTCACCCTTTTCCCATCCCGATGCTTCGCAACTCGGTCCCCTTCGACCGTCGACCTGCCTGCATCGGCTGTCGCTACTGTGTCGGCTTCGCCTGCGAAGTCAATGCGAAAAACGGCACGCACAATACGGTGATTCCTCAAGCGATCGCGACGGGTAACTGTCAGTTGCGAACCGACTCTGTCGCCAGCCAGATCACGCTGAATGAACAGGGACGTGCCACCGGCGTGCACTACTTCGATGCCCAGGATCGCGAACACTTTCAGCCAGCGGATCTGGTGGTCGTCGCCGCCTCTGCAACGGAATCCGCTCGCTTGTTACTGAATTCTCGGAGCCGACTCTTTCCCCAGGGAGCGGGTAATCGTCACGACTGGGTCGGTAGGAATTTGCAGGGGCATGCCTATTCGGGCTGCTACGCCCTGATGCCGGACGAAGTTTACGATGATATCGGAGCCGGCGCCACGATCGCGATTTGTGACTTCAATCACGGCAATCCTGGATTGACCGGCGGGTCGATGCTGGCCAACGAGTTCATCCGCCTGCCGTACCTGTTTACCCAGCGGCGTCCTCCGGGTTCTGCGTCATGGGGTCGGGAACACAAGGCTTTTCAGCGCCAATTCTATCGCCGTTCGATGAGTGTGAAGGGACCGGTTCAGGAAATGCCTGTCTTCGAATCGCGCGTCGAAGTCGACCCCCGCGTCAAGGATCACTGGGGCATCCCCGTTGCGCGAATATCCGGCTATCGCCACCCGCATGATCTTGAAATCGGTCAGTTCGTCGCCTCCAAAGCACAACAATGGCTGCTCGAAGCCGGTGCTCATTACACGTGGATTTCGCTACCTGGCCGCGGAGTGAGTGGAGGCCAACATCAGGCGGGTACCTGCCGAATGGGAAACGATCCGAAGACATCCGTGACAAATCGCTACGGTCAGCTGCACGAGATCGATAACCTGTTCGTTGCCGACGGGAGTCTGCACGTTACGAACGGCGGATTCAATCCCGTACTGACAATCCTCGCACTCGGCTACTGGGTCTCGGACTACATCAAGCGGGAGTGGCAAGCTGGAGGTTTGCGTTCGTGAAAACGGTTCTGGCTACCTTTCTGGTCGGAGCGATGGCGTGGACTAGTTCTGCGTTCGCCGAGGACCCGCATGCGGATTCTGACTGTGATGAATGCCATACCGAGTCACTGCTTGAACGCTACGAGGAATGGACACACGAACGCGGACTTGAGCTGCCACCGGGTCACGATTCCGTTCGCCATGAAGTGCGCCTGTCCGAGGCCGAGCGGCTGGAATTGCACGACCGCTGTCGGGACTGCCACGAGGAGGAATTCGATGACTGGCAGCAGAGTGGTCACGCAATCAGCTATGCACAGATCTTTCTCGATCGCAGACACAACAAACGACTGCAGTTGAACAATGATTGCCTGCGGTGCCATGGTATGTTCTTTGAAGGAACCATTGCGGATCTGGTTGCTCCACTCGATACACTCGGGCCTTGGCAGCTGAAACAACCGAAGATGTCGGATCAACCGACGATCCCCTGCTTAGCCTGCCACCAGATCCATCCCGATCAGCACACGATTCCCCAATTGACGAATCCGGATGAACCCCGAATCGCCGGGTCCGCCCCAGCTCGTTTCGGGTTCTTCGATCGGCGAGAAGCCAAGTTTTTCTCGCGTGAGCAATTGCCACATCCGCGAGTCTACGATGCCGGCTCCCCGGTATCGCTCTCCAACGACGACCGTGTGCGCGTCTGTTATCAGTGCCACGCCCCTCAGATCGACCGGCAAGTCGGCTCGGGAGACGACAAAACGCCACGCGGTGTGCATGTTGGACTGAGCTGCTTCGATTGCCACAAAGGCCATACGATGCGCGCGGAAAAATCCTGTTCCGATTGCCATCCGGCCGATTCCCACTGTGGCATCGACGTTTGCCGGATGGATACTACGTATCTTTCCAAGTTCAGCCAGCACGACATCCATACGGTCGCCTGCGCAGACTGTCATCCGCAGGGGGTTCCTGTCGCACCACACAATTGACGCGTCGAGAGTGCGCAGGATCGTCGTAATCGAGAAAGAATTCTCGCGATCGGCGACGAACCGGATGCTTCGCCGCGGACTACTCGGTCACGACCAGTTCCAATCCATCCGCACCCCGGATCGTGCTCTGGTAATCTGGTGGCAGTGCAACCCGAACCTGAACCCGAGTCGGCGTTTGTTTCTCCCATCGAACTCGGACGGGACCGGATTCGGTAGGCAGCAGGCCCTCACACCATTCCAGCGGGATTTGGGGAATCATGATTCGGACCCGTTTTGCATTCACATCGTGACCCACGATTCCCAGTGCGTCACGCAGCAGAACATGCGCAGCGTGGGAAGCAAACCCGTGATTGCAGCTGGCATACGCTCCCTGGTTTTCCCACAGCGTCCCCGTTCGCTCGGCCATGTAGTGCAAATAGCCGACCGATTCCTTGAGCACTTGTGGTGATTTTCCATGTTGGGAGAGCAATTCCAATCGCAGGGTGTTGCCAATAAATGCATTCGCCGGATGTACGTCCGCGTGCGACACATTCGCATCGCGCTCCGGGCCGAAATCGTCGACAAGTGTCTCCCATAAAACCGCATGCGTCTCGGGTGATGCTGCACCAAAGTAGAAGGCAAAGTACTGGCAGACCTCCGATCGATTACGGGTTCGGACCAACTTCCCGTCCTCCTGCCTTTGGGCGTTATCGACGAAAAACGTGCCGTCGAAGGATTGGTCACGCGCGACGCTCAACGTTCGCTCAGCCTTCTCGGTCAATTCCGGTCGATTGTACAATTGACCTGCTGCGCGCAGGGCTGCGGCATAGAGAAAATTGCTTGGATAATTGACGTCTTGCACGAACTCGTTTGCCTTCGACCATTCAATGAAAATCCAGCTATCCAGCTTCTCAAGTAAACCGTCCTGATTCTCAAACGACCGAAAGTAATCGAACAGTGCCATGACCTTCGGCTGGAGTGCATCAATCGTCGCACGGTCACCAGAGCGTGCCAGGTATTCGGGCAATTGGACGACGAACCAGAGCGACCAGTTGGGAATGAAGACGCCGTTCGTGTGATCCGCCGGATAGCACATGGGCAGCATCCCAGCGGGAAGGTAAGGATATCGTTCGGGCCGCAGATAGTTTTCCAGAAAATTCCTCTCGACCGCGGTCTGGCCGGTGAAGTCGAAAGCAGCACGGGCGGTGAAGTAGGAATCGCACAGCCAACCGGCGCGTTCGCGCCCCGGACAGTCCATGAAAATGTCGACCACATTCTGACGAAAAGTCTGTCGCGCTGCTTCAAAGATCTGGCCCAACCGAGGATCGCTGGCCGCGAACTGGGCAACTTCCGAGGCCGGATGGGCGTATTCGCGCAATTGCGGCACGGAAAACGTCACCGATCCTTCCAGAACGTTCACCTTGACGTACTGCAACGTGTACGGCTCGACCGACTCAAACCGATACGTTCCCGGTTCAAGATGAAGATCGATCACATTCGCACAACTATAACGACGAAGGTCAATCTCTCCCGGATCGTCATCCGTCGCCCCCGTCAACACCTCGTCGAAGCTGAGGATGACGCGCGACGGGGAGGTGCACGTTAGCGTCGTGCCCAGGAATCCGGTCAGGTTCGCCTTGAATCGGAAAAGATGAAACGACGGACCTTGAAGCACAAACCTCTGATTGCTCTCAAGCGAGCGATCCGCGGGTGATTCCACCGTCCCATTCTGAAATTGCTGAAGGTCGACCAGCGGTGTGACTTCGAATTCCTCTTCGGGAAACGCTTTCACGCGGGGGCCGAGGTCTGTCGGTGTATAGCCTCGGTAGACTTGACTGGGGGGTTGGGGACCACGGAGTGAACCTCTGCTGACCAATGCCGTGGCGGAGACAACATCGAATGTCGAATAGGGAACTCCTCGGATCAAGTACTGTTTCGGGGCCGTAATGATCAGCCGATCGGGCGAAAATTCTGCCGTGGCCTCGGTCCTCCATGCGTCTTGGCCGGGCGCCAATCGATAGGCCTCAAGGAACGGACGCTGTAGTGAGTAGCGTCGAACCTTCTGCACGCGCGAGGGGATCGCCCGTCCAGCGAATGAGTGATTCGTTTGAACACCCGTTGCGGCAACAACTTTGCCTTCACCTGTCACGACCTCGGCGGCTAAGAAACCTGGTTGATCGAGCAGATAATAGCTATTTGCGTTATAGCTGGTTACTTCCACCGCCACGACGTTCGTTCCCTCGCGCAGATGCGGGGAAAGTGGCCATTCGTCGATTCGAAAATCTCCGTGGGCTGCACGAGCCGGCCCGTGCCCGACAAATTCCCCGTTGACGTACAGTCGATAGATTGATGCAGCCGTCAATCGGGCCGTCAGTTTTTCGGTTGCGGGACAGTCAATGATTGCGCGGAACCCTGCCGTTACATTCATTTCGGTTTCCCGGCCTTCCAGCCAGACTGGTTCAGCCTGACTGAATCGAGCTTCACGTGCAGGGGATTGAGCCCATCCGATGGACGCGATCGCGATTCCAGTCACGAATGTGCCGAGCGCGCATCTCCCGATGTTCTTTCGTTGCGGGGAGGCCGGTGGCAGAGCGCAATGATGGCGAAACTCGCCAGCGTTTTGGGACTTCCGTCCGCTTGTTCCCGCCCATCCTCGAGCAGACCTCAAAACGCGCTGTAGAATACGACTCATCGGAGTGTCATCCTTCCCGTTGAACACGATCGACTTGTGGATCAGAATAGAGGCCATTCTGGACCCACACCACGCGCAAAATCAAGATGTGGTACTGTTTCTTTCAGACGTTGAGCATCGCCGCATCGGCTGAAGGGGAGACTGCGAATGTCCGTACATCTCGTTCTTCTAGGCGACTCAATTTTCGACAACGACACCTATGTGCAACCGGACGAGCCGGCGGTAATCGACCAAGTACGCGGATTACTGCCCACCGACTCTCGTGCTACGTTGCTGGCCGTCGACGGCGCCGGGATCTCCGATATCGGGGGCCAACTTGCCGACCTGCCACGCGACGCAACTCACTTAGTTGTCAGCGTTGGCGGAAATGATGCGCTGGGTTACAGCTCGATCCTGGGCCGGCGCGTTCATGCCGCACAAGACGTGTTTGACGAACTCGCAGCCGTCCACCAAGACTTCCGTTCGGCTTATCGCAGAATGTTGCACTCGGTGTTACGAACCGGATTACCGACTGCCACGTGCACAATCTACGACCAGATTCCGATGGACGACCGGGATCTGCGGCGGCACGTCTTTATCGCCCTGACGCCATTCAATGATGCCATCCTGCGCGAGTCCGCTGCCGGCAGATTACCCGTCCTCGACCTGCGAGCGATTTGCGTGTCGGAACGCCACTTCTCAACGATATCGCCGATTGAACCTTCCGCACTGGGCGGAGCAGAAATCGCGCAAGCGATCGTTCAGTTGGTCGATACGCATGATTTCGAAGCTCCTCGGTGCGTAATTTACGGTCACGGTGGGGCCTCAACCGAGATGGAATAACTCAGGCCGTTCTTCGATCCAGCACGCCATCTCGACGCTCTTATTTCTGAACTGAACGCAAACCGTACCGCACAGGATGCTTGGTGGCGTTGAGCGGCTGAGGCAGTATGCAACTCTGCGGAAATTGCGTCTTTGCGGACTCTGCACTGCTAACGGAGAGTTTCTTGTCGGGGCAAAAACATTCTATTCTGCGACAGGGTTGATTTGTGTATCTACCTGGTTTGACTGTTGGCATCTTGATACGCAGCGCAGCCTTGGACGACAACTGTACGGTGTGCCACTGGCTTTGCCAGTGTTTTTCCTCGACTCAAGAGGACACTGGCAAAGCCAGTGGCACCCAGCGGATCCGTCTTAGCACCGAGTCCAGAAAAACGCATAGGACCGCAGGACGGCTCCTCGCACGCAAGCGAATCTAACAGTCTGGGAGAATGGGAGTTCCACGATTCTCAATTTCAGCCAGTTGAGTTCGCTTTGTCACGCGCCTTCACCCCAGCAGGCCCGAAATGTGGCAGGCAACGGCAGGACCCAATTGGTCCAGATCATAGCCCCCTTCCAGTACGCTGATCATGCGACCTTCGGCGTAGCGAACTGCCAATTCGGACAGGGCGTCCGTAATGGACCGATAGGATTCGGGCTTCAGCGCAAGATGGCAGAGCGGATCTCCCGCCAGGGCATCAAAGCCCGCGCTCAGCATCAGAATTTCAGGACGATAAGAGTCCAATGCCGGGATTACGAATCGCTGCAGGGCGCTCAGATACGCTCGTTCGCCCGTTCCGCGATCCAGAGGGACATTTAACGTATAGCCCTCTCCCGTGCCAGTTCCCCGTTCTCCCGCTTGCCCACTCCCAGGAAACGGCAGCGAAGCGGATCGTTCGTGCAAACTGACGTAAAACACATCACTCCGCGCCTCAAAACAATGCTGTGTACCATTTCCATGGTGCGCATCGAAATCGACAATGGCAATTCGAGACACACCCCATTTGCGGACGAGGAACTCCGCCCCGATTGCAACATTATTGAAAAGGCAAAACCCCATCGCATGATCAATTTCAGCGTGATGTCCGGGTGGACGCACTGCACAGAATGCCCGGTCGATCTTGCCTTCCATCATCGCTTGACAGGCACCCAACACGGCGCCGACCGCCTGCGATGCAACGTCGTAGCTGCGCGTGGAAACCCGCGTATCGCTGCTTCCGATGTACGAAAACCCTTCATCACACATCATCTGGACCAGCTCGACATACGCCGGATCGTGGACGAGCGCAATCTGTTCCGGCGCCGCCCGACGGAAGCTTACGAGGTTCAATTCGGCCAACAGGTTTCTGCGCTGCAATTCCGCCAGAATCACTGTCAATCGTTGCGGGGACTCCACATGACTGCGGCCCGTGTCATGGACACAAAAGAGCGGGTCATACAGCCAGCCGACTCGGAACATGACAGCTTCCTCGAAAACACGAAATATAAGGCAATCCCTTTTTCCGTGGGCGCCTCGCCCTCCACGAGTTCATTTCGTAGGATAGCCCCTATTGCTTGTTCTAACAAAGGTCTGGGAACGTGTTTCGAAATACGAAAGCCGAGCTCTTGAGTGTGCCACTGGCTCTGCCAGTGCCGTTGCTACATCGAAAGCAGACACTGGCAGAGCCAGTGCTACCCCATTTTCCAAGCAGCTTCTGAAGAAGGGAGATTGAGTCATGGACATCTGGGACGCCATGCAGTTCCGACGCAGCATCCGGAAGTACGGGGATCAAAACGTTTCGGAAGAGCAGCTGCAGAAACTGCTTCAAGCCGCAATGATGGCACCCAGCGCGATGAACGCTCAGCCATGGCATTTTGTCGTAATCAAGGATCGAGCCGTCCTGGCCGAGATCGGGGCGCGGAATCCAAATGCCGAGATGACGAAGGATGCACCATTGGCGATTCTCGTGTGCGCGGATTTGAAATTGGAGCAGGCTCCTGGATTCTGGCCTCAAGACTGCAGCGCCGCCGTTCAGAATCTGCTGCTCGCCGCCCACGCACTCGGACTTGGCGCCGTCTGGACCGGCATTTATCCGCAGGAAAAGAGCATTGAAGGGTATCGACAGCTTTTTCAACTTCCCGAACACATCATGCCCCACAGCCTGATTCCTGTCGGTTACCCGGCGGAAAGTCCCGCGACCGAAGACCGTTACCGCGAAGACCGAATCCACCGCGAACGCTGGAGCAGCGAGTAGTCTACATACGACGGACGATCGCCGGCAAACGGTCTGGCGTTCGGTTCGGGAATGACGTATCCCGAGCGTCATCGGCATCCTGTCGATCGCTCAGGCGGTTAGGTCGCACCTGGATCCATTCGAAAATCATGGCCGCCGACGAACATTGCTTTTCCGCTTTCGCCCGTTCTCACCGCCTGACTGAATGATCTACAATGACGCACAGCAGAACATTCCGATCTGGAAGAAAGTCCTGGCACAACCACTGTTGAGGGCAAAACAATGAAACTGTCTTGTGGAATTCGGCGAACGTTCTTGGTTCCTGTCTATTTGTGGGCCGCATCGATCTGGACGTTTACCGCGACAACTCTTCCGAGCCAACTCAAGGGTGCGGAGGACGATGGCAAACTGCGCATTATCTGCTTTGGAGCGCATCCGGACGACTGTGAACTGAAAGCGGGCGGAGTTGCTGCCAAGTGGGCGGCGTTGGGACATCATGTCAAGTTCGTCTCGGTGACGAATGGCGACATCGGTCACTGGCAGATGGCGGGCGGTCCGCTAGCCCTCCGGCGGACTGCGGAAGTGGAACGCTGTGCGGAGATCCTGGGAATCGAAACCGAAGTCCTGGACATTCACGATGGCGAGTTGCTACCCACACTCGAAAACCGCAAGACGATTACGCGCTTAATCCGGCAGTGGAAGGCGGATCTTGTCATCTGCCATCGACCGAACGACTATCACCCAGACCACCGGAACGTGGCTTTTCTCGTTCAGGACGCCGGTTACATGGTGACTGTCCCCTTCTACTGTGCCGATACACCGGCGCTAAAAAACAATCCCGTCTTCATGTTCTACGAAGATCGATTCCAAAAACCTAACCCGTTTACGGCGGACGTTGTCGTCGCAACCGACGATGTGTTACAGAAGAAGCTGGACTGCGTTGAAGCACTCGAATCTCAATTCTTTGAAGGTGGATGCAACGGCGCAGATATTGTTCTGGACACCGAACAACAGCGGGCCGACCGAAAACAGGAAGTCCTGCAAGCATTCCGGAATCGGTTTACCGCAACGGCGAACCGATTTCGCGAACAACTCGTCAGCACCTACGGAGAGCAAGCTGGTCGTGAGATCCAGAGTGCCGAGGCGTTCGAGATCTGCGAGTATGGCCGGCAGCCATCAGCAAGTGAACTACGCAAGCTCTTCCCGTTCGTCGCTCCGAAGTCCAATTGAGGCGCGAACCCGTCGGTTCCACGTCGGACGATTGTCTTAGGGGTAACTCAGAAATGACTTCGGCATCTCGGTCCTCTCGTTTAACCGCGTGCCCATCGGGCCGCGCGAGCTGCGCGGGGCGTTGCCCACGCGGTTCCTACGCGCGGGGCGTTGCCCACGCGGTTAAACGAGACAGTTGTTTCTGAGCCGTTTCTTAGCGAGAATCTGCGGTCGTACGTCGCGGAGAGCACGACTTGTTCGAGCAGATGAGAAGCTCACATCACAGGACAATTCTGATTTTGGCAGGAAGGAAATTCTGATGGAATCTCGACAGAATCAAGGGAATTCGACATTGTCCGTCTCCCGTCGGACGTTTCTGAAACGATCGGCCACTGCCGCCTCGTTGGCTTGGATGACACCGGCTACGCTGCGCGCTCAGAGTCCCAATGACCGGCTGAATATCGCCATCATTGGCTGCGGCGGTCGCGGTGGAGGCAATTTGCAGTCCGTCAGTTCTGAGAATATTGTCGCTCTGTGCGACGTCAACGAAAATGCCATTCGGGCCGCCGCCGAAAAACACCCGCAGGCGCGAACGTTTACGGACTTCCGCCGACTCTATGATCACGCCTCCGAATTCGATGCGGTGGTTGTGAGCACATGCGAACACACGCATGCGTTTGCCACATTGCCAGCTCTTCAATTAGGCAAGCACGTGTATTGCGAGAAACCGCTGACGCACAATGTTTGGGAAGCGCGCGTGATTCGCGAGGCTGCGGCAAACGCCCAAGTGGCAACACAGATGGGAACGCAGATTCACGCGGGAGATAACTACCGGCGAGTCGTTGAACTGGTGCAGACGGGAGCGATCGGACCGGTGCGCGACGTCCACGTCTGGGTTTCCCGTGCCTGGGGTTGGCAGGGAAGCGCAGAACTCGCGAGGGAAAACGGGGATATCGTCCTGGAACAGGATCGACCTGCCGAAACACAGCCCATTCCCGCTGGACTGCACTGGGATTTGTGGCTGGGCCCCGCACCGGATCGCCCCTTTCACAGCGTGTATTTCCCAGGTCCCAAGTGGTATCGATGGTGGGACTTTGGCAACGGCACGATGTCCGATTTGGGTAGCCACTGGATCGACCTGCCGTTCTGGGCACTCGGCTTGGAATGTCCATCGACGATCGAGGCGCACGGACCTCCACCTCATCCAGAGATCGCTCCTGCGTCAATGCGTGTCACGTACGAATATGGAGCACGTGGCGATCTTCCGGCATTGCAACTAACTTGGTACCAGGGCACAGAAAAACCTCCGATGTGGTCCGAAGGAACCATTCCGAAGTGGGACAGTGGCGTTCTGTTCGTGGGAGACAAGGGAATGCTGCTGGCGGACTACGGAAAACACATTCTCCTGCCGGAAGATGAGTTCCGTAACTTCGTTCGTCCGGAGCCATTCATCCCTCCATCGCGCGGCCACCACGCCGAATGGCTGCATGCCTGCAAGACGGGAGAACCAACGACCTGCAACTTCGACTATGCTGGCTGGCTTACCGAAGCGAATCACCTGGGCAACGTCGCGTACCGGGTGGGGAAGAAGCTGGAATGGGACCCAATCCAGCTCCACGCAACCAATGCTCCCGAAGCGGATCCCTTCCTCCGGCGCGAATATCGACCTGGCTGGGAACTTGTTTGAAGTCCTCCAGCCGGGAGATTGAATTCACCGCCACCCAGTTGACGATCCTCGGTGTTTTACAAACCTCCAACCCCGCCCAGGATGTCCGGCAGTTGACATCCGCCTCCATCCTACCTTGATCAGCGGAGCTTCGACGATGGTTCGCATACGCTTCTTCCTGGGACTGTTCGTACTCACTTCGAGTGTTTTTTGCACGGCATTTTGCACGGTACCCATCGTGGCCCAAGAGGCCGATCTCTATCTGGCTCCCAACGGCAATGACCAATGGTCGGGCCGTCTTGCCGCACCCAATGCGGAGCAAACCGATGGGCCGCTCGCGAGCTTCGCAGCAGCACAACAGGTTGTGCGTTCAATTCGTGAGTCGCAGCCGGAACGCAATCGTCCCATCACGGTTGCGATTCGGGGCGGTACATACTGGCTGGACCAACCCATCGCCTTCAGCCCCGAGGATTCCGGAACCGCGACCTCACCGACCATCTATCAGGCATTCGGTGACGAGCGACCCGTCTTTAGTGGCGGACGTCAACTGACCGGTTGGCAGATCAGCGAACAGGGAGCCTGGGTATTGGATCTACCCGAAGTCGCGGCAGGAGATTGGTCATTCGTTCAGCTGTTTGTCAACGACCAGCGCCGCTATCGCCCACGGATGCCGAAGAAGGGGTACTATCAGATTGTCTCCGCCCAGGATCCATCGCCCAAGGCAGCCGGAAAAGGACACGATCGGTTTGGCTTTACGGCAGGCCAGATCGACTCGACGTGGACCAATCTGCAGGACGTAGAAGTGATCGCATTTCACTCCTGGACAGCATCACGGATGCCCATCGTGTCGGTCGACGATACAAACCACGTCGTCACGCTGGGAGGAAACACCACGGGTTTCAGCTGGTGGGCCCAATTCCAACCCGGTCACCGGTTCCTGGTGGAAAACGTCCGCGAGGCACTGCAGCAGGCGGGTGAATGGTATCTGGATCGCAAGGAGGGCAAACTGACCTACCTGCCTCATCCGGATGAGAACCCCGAGCAAGCGGTGGTGATCGCGCCGCGGCTGCGCTACCTCGTGCTCTTCAAGGGAGACGTTCCGCAGCGTCGTTGGGTCCAGTATCTCGAATTACGGGGCCTGACCTTTGCACACAGTAATTGGGTGACTCCTCCAGCAGGTCAATCCTTTCCTCAGGCCGAGATTAACCTCGGTGCGGCCGTCGCGGCCGAAGCGGGACGCAATCTGGTGTTGGATCGATGTGCCGTTCGTCATACCGGGGAATACGCCGTCGCTTTTGGCCCCGGATGCCAACACAATCGAGTGGAAAACTGTGAACTCGTTGATCTGGGTGCCGGCGGAATCAAGATTGGGAACGCGTTGCCCACCGAATGGGGCAACACGCTGGGAGCTCCTGAGGATCAGGCAGCGCTCGTTTCTCACCACACGATTCGCAACTGCCTGATTGCTCATGGAGGCCGACTGCATTCCGCAGGTATTGGCGTGTGGATCGGTCATTCGCCCTACAATGTTATCCAGCACAACGATGTTTTCGACTTTTACTACTCCGCCTTCTCCATCGGCTGGGTCTGGGGTTACGGCCCCAGTCTCGCGCACCATAACGATCTAGGTTTCAACCATGCCCACACAATCGGGCAGGGTGTCTTGAGTGATATGGGTTGCATCTACACGTTAGGAATCTCCCCAGGCACCGTGATTCATGACAACCATTTCCATGATGTTGTTTCCTACGACTACGGTGGATGGGGTCTCTATACCGACGAGGGCTCGACCGGTGTCGTGATGCGAAACAATCTGGTCTACCGCTGCTCGCGCGGAGGTTTCCACCAGCATTATGGGCGGGAAAACCGCATTGAGAACAACATCTTTGCCTTTGGCGGAGAACACCAGTTGCAGAGAACCCGAACCGAAGACCACATTTCCTTCCATTTTCAACACAATATCGTGCTTTGGGATAACGACAGCCCGTTACTGGGATCGAACTGGAAAGATAACAACTTTCGACTCGACCATAATCTCTATTGGCACAGCGGTAAGCCGGTTGTGTTTCCTGGAGATTTGACGCTGGAGCAATGGCAGAAGGAGCGTAATCAAGATGTCCACTCACGGATCGCCGATCCCCAGTTTGCCGATGCCCAGCAAGGTGACTTTCATCTCGCAGATGATTCGCCGGCCTACCAGATTGGATTCCAGCCGTTCGATTACACCCAGGCAGGCCGGAAGACGCCGATCGAATTGACCAAGGATCTGCCTCCAGTTCCTCGGGGATTCGAGTAGAAGCGAGTGAGTGCCTGCTCAGACCACAACCTACGGCCGTGCGACGCACTGGGCGAGCCGAACCAACGGTCGAGAACAGGAACCGCGGATCAAACGGATAAGACAGATATCGACGGATCTGTCCGTGCCGATCCGTACTCTCCGTCAAATCCGTGGTTACCTCTCCTCGTTCGGGCCAAACAGCACGCGATTTCCTCGCGCATCGGTCTTGGTTTATTTCGGGTTGTGACGCGGAAAGGGCATCGGCGACTGAGTGCCGGCGATGCAGCGCAATACTTGCTCGCCGAACTCCACATCGTTGCGGTGCCGACCCAGCACTCCTTCCGCTTCCCGATCGAAGGTGGTTTTCAATGCGCGATCGTAGCCCTGTTTAAGATCGCGCTCGGTGCGTTCGGCAATGGCCAGCACACCGCTGCAACCACACGCAGCCTTTGCCTGCTCAAATTGCTGTCGGGCACCCGTCCAGGCATCCTGCGGACCGGGAGGTTGACTCCCCGCCGCAGCGACAATCTGCTGCAATTCCACTGCATGGCCGGCTAGCGAGTCGGCGAGACGAACGCAGACGTGCGCTTGATCGTCGTCTTCCAGTGACTCTGCCGCCGTGTAGAGCGAGTCGCGTGCGTTGAAGTTCGCTTCAATCAGTTCGTGTAAGCGTTCCAGTGTGATCGAATCAAGATGTCGGGCGAACATGCTGCGTCTCCTTTCGCGAAGATCGGGGCCAGGTGTTCGGCCGGAGCCACTCCCTTACGTTTCTGCCATCGTCGAATAAATGTGCGTTCGTGTCCAGGGAAGATCGTTGTTTGCGGCGCGCGTAAAGAGAACCTGAAACAACTGCAGACATCCACTTTCAAAGGCAGCCATCGATCCGGCCAGGTAGAGTCGCCAAGTCCGCTCGAATTGACGATCGAACTGCTTCCGAACCGTTTCCGCGGAACGCTCGTATCGCTGCAGCCAGTGCCGCAGCGTCTCGGCGTAGTGGAGTCGTAGATTTTCCACATCCAGCACAGAAAACCGGAAAGGCTCGAAGATTCTCATCATCTCGGCAAGCGTCGGCGGGCAGGCACCCGGAAAAATCCGTCGCTGAATCCACGGATTGATCGGTCCGGCTGAGTTCTGGCCGATCGTATGAATCAGCCCGCGGCCATGAGACGGCAGGCAGTGGTCGATGACACGCCCCAGCAAACGATAGTTCGCGACCCCGACATGTTCCAGCATTCCCACCGAGACAAACACGTCGCCGCGGTCTCGAATGTTTCGCCAATCATCATCGATGAAGGTCACTCGATCCGACAGCCCTTCACGCCGTGCACGATCGCGCGCAAACCGGATCTGCTCACGCGACACATTGAACGCCTTGACCCGCACTCCGTAAAATTTCGCCATGTAGAGAGCCAATGCGCCCCAGCCACAACCGGCTTCGAGCACGGTTTGTCCCGCCTGCAGTTGCAGTTTGCGGCAAACGTGTTCCATCTTCGCCAACTGAGCCTGCTCGAGCGTGAAATCCGATTCGCGGAAATAGGCACACGTATACAGCAACTGATCATCCAGCCACATGCGATAGAAATCGTTGCCCAGATCATAGTGGTGATGAACGTTATCGCGCGATTGCGCCAGTGAATTGCGCCTTTGCCGCTGCAGCCAAGCTCCCCAACGACAGGCCGCTTGCGACGAAGAAGTTTGTTGCCGATGGGCTCGGTAGATCTCCGTGAGCATGTCCGGCAGACTTCCCTCCAATTCGATTCGGTCTGTCGCGTAGCCTTCGCCAAACGTGAACAACGGACTTGTCAGAAGTCGCCAGAGTGTCGCACGATCGCGAATCACCAGGCAACCGAAGGTGGGACCCGTTGGCCCCGGAAGCTCGACCGCATCCCACAGTCGAACCGACATCGCCGGTTGCCCCATGCGTCGGAGCAGTCGCCGCAAGAGAAACCGTTCCAACGCCGTGCTAGGCCGGCTCACTTTCGAGGAGGGTGGGGGCCCACTGTAGTCCGGTCGGGGCACGTTAGGAACGTCACGGACTGGAACTGTCGCTGATTGCGGAGCTGAGTCGCAAAGTGGAGTCCGGTTCATGGCAACAATCCGCGGGCACAGAGGAGTTGCGGGAACCCTCAGCAGGGACGACTTTTCCGGAATTTTACCAGATTATCCCGCCACGTGTCCCGTAGAAGAGGCGTCCATCAGTGCGCCGGTCGCGTGTTTGCGACAAATCTGCGTTGATGGATCTCTTCGTCCGCCCACAGACAACGCGTTCCCGACCGCGCTGTGGTTTTCCCGCTTGAACAGGCAGGAACTGGGAAAAGCAGACCAACGAGGAGGACTTTCCCCATCTTGCCATCGTTGGGTCATCGCAAGTGGCGGCAGTTTTTCGCTATTTCCTCGATCTTCTCGCCAGGTATCCGATCTTCTTACACGCGCGGTCCCAACGAGATGGCCGATTCGCCCTGCGGAAGATCGATGCAGACGATGACCGCTCCGTCATCGCGAATCCAGGTCCCCGTCGTCAACTCCTGAACCGCGTTGACTTGCCGAAGTTCGATGTTGTCTTGTTGGACAGTTTGTCGCGGCGGGAGCGGCAAGTCGACTCCCGCCAGCCGAACCGTAAAGGCGGGACACGTAAATGGAGCTTGGAAGACGACGGTGGAACCGATGATCTGTTGGCGTGTCAGTTCCTTCGCCGCCCAGTAACGAGCCATTTCGCTTGGCTTCATCCAGATTGTCTGCTCGGAGAACCGCTGATGGAGCGCGACGACGATTTTTCGAAACGCGGCAAACCCCAACTTCGATCCGTGGGTGTACATGCCGGGCCAATGGCACAGCATCACGGCAGGTTGCCGCTGCTCGATTAGCTCGACCATCCGTCCCGTCGATGCGGAGTCGTCGGCATATTTCTCCGGCTGACAAGTCTCTTCGCCGTCCCAGCCCCCGAACCAGTCTCCTGTGCCCGCCGGAACGTTCACGGTCAATCGTGGCTCGGATGAATCAGCGGCTTGGACGTCCTCGAGTTGTGGCTCTGTACTTTCTGTTCCTTCGGAAACGTACTTGAAGTAATGGGGGATTTCGGCACCGTACACATCCCGTACGGCCTCGAAAACCGCCCGGGGCAGTTGCGTCTTGACTCGATTGCCGAATCCGCCCGGCGTCGTGATGCCCTCACAGGGCAGATCGCAATTCTTCAGAATTCGCAGAGCGTAGGCGAGGTAGGTTGCCAGTTCATCGACGCTGATCTCAGTTTGCGGAAAGGAATTCTCCATTGTCGCGGCACTGACGGGTTCGCGCGGTCGCCCCGTCGCCAGATCGATCACACGCGTATGTGTAATCATCTCCGGGTGGATATCCCAATTCGGAACCATCAGCTCGCGCACCAATTGCAGGCTCGCCCGCAGTTCGGCTCGCGACCATCCCGGCAACTCGCGATCGAGCCAACCCACGCAGGCAGGGTAGGGGACGATGCTGTACTTCCCTTTCACGCCCTGTTCGGCGCACC
>CAZFWV010000050.1:0-27756 GCA_964522605.1 uncultured Pirellulaceae bacterium | reverse complement strand
GAGCCCCCAGCCGCGTGACCTGGGGGCTCGCTGCGCTCGACCCCAGCCACCCTCGCTGGAAAACAACGAAGTTATTCTTGAGTCATCCCTTAGCAGACCGTGTCACCGTCAGGTGGGTCATGGGTCGAGATGGGTGTGCGCATCAATCGGTGCGCACACGCGATATTCGTTCGTTTCGCGTTTGGCCGGCGGCAAGACACCTTCGTGTCACGCCGGTCGAGCGAGATTCTTCATTAGGGACCCGAGGGAATCGACGAATGGCGAGCGTGCCGTTTACACTGGGCGGGGTGTATGCCGATCTGGCACACATTCGCGGAATTGCGCGTCTGGATGACAATCATCTGGTTCTGGAATACCGGCTTCAAGACAGCGTCGTGGGCGTGCTGCAATCGGAGCTGAAGGAGATTCGGATTCCTTTGAGCGACCTGGAGTCGGTGGAATTCCGACGCGGAATCTTTCGCTCCGTACTCGATGTGCGCACGCGTTCCATGCGCGTGTTGGAATCGCTGCCGGGCGTCCATGACTGCCAATTGCGGTTGCATTGTCGGCGACAAGATCGAGGATCAGCTCAACAATTGGCCACATCCGTGACGCTGCAATTGGCCGAGCGCCTGCTGGACTAACGGCGCACGAACGGGAACCACCTGGACCACGTCACCCGACGCGGTCATTATCGCCGAGGCGCCGAGGGCCGCAGAGGGTGGTTTTGGGCATTTTGCGTGGCGATTCGTTCGGTTTCGAGATATCGGAATGCCTGAGGAACCAGTGGCTTGTGACGACGTATTTTGGTATTCTTTCAGTGCGGCGCCAGGCCGCGACTGAGGTGAGGCGAATCCACCATTCGTCCTCGGGAATCTGCGCCGGACTTGCAAACACCAGAAAAGAGTCCCCTCGCGGCGCAGACGTGCAAACTGTTCGTTCTTCATCCTTGATGAGGTAATCCTATGGGCAGCCGCTCTAATCTTTCCCGCCGTGACTTTCTCAAGAGTGCGAGTTCGACGCTCGCGTTACCGTACATCCTCACCTCCACTGCGCTTGGCAACGCCGAGCGTCCACCGGCCAGCGATCGAATCGTGATGGGCGGTATCGGAATTGGCAACATGGGCCGGGGTGACCTGGAGGCCTTTTTGGGGCGCGGCGACGTGCAATATGTCGCCGTTTGCGACGTGCGCAAGAGTTTTCGGAATGATGCAAAGCGTCGTGTCGACGGGCGTTACCAGAACGAGGACTGTGCATCGTACAACGATTTCCGCGAGCTGCTGGGCCGGACTGACATTGATGCGGTGCACGTGGCGACTCCCGACCACTGGCATGCGATTATGGTGGTGGAAGCCTGTCGCAACGGCAAAGACGTCTATTGTCAGAAGCCGGAGACGCGGACGTTGCGTGAAGGCCCGATGATGATCGAGGCTGCGCGTCGATACGCCCGAGTCGTTTCCGGCGGAAGCCAGCGCGTACTGGAAGATTATCGCGGGGTGGTCGACAAGTGCTGGGGAGGCGAGCTGGGTACGGTCAAGGCAATCAACGTCAACGTCGGACCGCTCTCGCAACCGTGCAATCTGCCTCCCGAAGAGGTTCCCGAAGACATGGACTGGGATCTGTGGCTGGGTCCGGCGCCCTGGGCTCCGTACAACAAGGCACGCTGCGATGGGAATTTCGGTACCGGCGGCGGAAGCTGGCGTTCCTACATCGATTATTCCGGCGGTGGGATGACTGACTGGGGCGCCCATCACTTTGGTGGAGCCACCTTTGCCGTCGACGTCCGTGAATTGCAGCCCGTGGAGATCACCTACGACGAACAAGATGGCAAGAAGTTCCTCACCTATCACTATCCGAACGGCGTGCTGCTCTACCACAACCGTCCTGGTTGGGATAACTTGCAGGTCGAAGGCACTCCCGGTGAGACGCGCCCAGCCAAAGCGGTTCCGTCCTACAAAGGCGACGGAGGCATCTACGGCGATTTCATTCACTGCGTGAAGACGCGCGAGAAACCTTTCCGCGACATCGAGTTGGCAATCAACACGGTGGCCGTCAGTCACCTTGGTATCATCGCCTACAACCTGCAACGATCACTGAAATGGGACGCGGAAAAGCAGGAGTTCCCGGGCGACGCGGAAGCCAATCGCTTCCTGGATCGTGCTCGTCGCGAACCCTGGCAGCTCTAGACCCGACGGTTCCTCCAAATCAATCCCGAATATGTATAATCAACCAGGAAGTCCAAAATGTTAGACCAAGCTTTTGAAGCACTGAAGACGTATGAATGGGGCCAGGAACCGAGTGTACTGAAGCCCATCGATGAGGAAATCGTCGCCCGTTCGGGTAACGCCGCGTCACGACTGGAGCTGGAGAATCGTCTGGCCGAAGTGCTGAAGACGGATGTTCCGCAAGCGGCAAAGGACTATGTCTGCCGCAAGCTGATGGTGATTGGCACCGCCGCTTCCGTCCCAACGCTTGCCACTTTGCTGTCGGATGAGAAGCTCTCTCACATGGCCCGCTATGCACTGGAACGAATTCCCGCACCGGAAGCGGCCCAGGCGATGCGCGATGCCTTGGCGAATGTCGGCGGCACGTTGAAAATCGGGATGATCAGTTCCCTCGGCGCGCGTCAAGACAATGCCAGCGTCTCGACGTTGGCGGAACTGCTCGGTGGCGCCGACGCACAAGTTGCTGCGGCCGCGGCCAGTGCACTCGGTGACATTCAATCGCCGGAAGCTGCCAAGGCTTTAGCCGCAGCAAAACCAACATCTGCGGATACGAAGTTGGCGGTGACGGACGGTCTATTGGCCTGTGCCGAAGCACTCGTGGCTGCCGGCAAGAAGGCCGATGCGCTGGCCATTTACAAGCAGCTCGCCGGCCAGGATCAGCCGAGGCACGTGAAGCTGGCAGCCACTCGCGGAATGCTCGCCGCGGCGGGCAGCGGTCAATGACCGTGATTCGTCCTTCAACTCCGAAAGCGATGGACCGATGGTAGCCCTCGTCGTTACTCACACGTCCATGGGAAATGCAGGAAGCAGGGCCGCCGAAAAACGCGGAAAGACGCCGGGAACGCCGCCGATCGGTTAGCCAGAGTAATGGCGGTCCAAGACACACGCGAGAGCAAATCGCGTTCACGTTGGACCGGAGGAGGAGAAGTAAACACGGATTTGACGGGGCCTACGGATCGGCACGGACCGATCGGTGGACATCCGTTTAATCCGTGGTTTCTCTACTGGGCTTTGTCTCAAAACTGCACTGGCAGAGCCAGTGGCACACTGTATTAGCGGGTGCCACTGGCTCTGCTAGTGCTGCGGAAGAGTTCTGAGACAAAGCCTAGCAGGGCGCGACTTCTGCCGAACCGAAAACGCGGCTACAGTACCCATGAGCACACCGGTCACGACATTTCGAACCCAGAGCGCAATTCAGAATGGGATTTGATTGTGAAACGCACGCATCTTTCGTCCACCGGACTCGCTTGCCTGTTGTTCGTATCCGCCTTGTTGCCTCGAGCTGTACGCGCGCAGGAGGAGCCCGGCAGTGAACTGGTCCCACTCGTGATCGATCTGTTGAACGATCAAGACAGCGACATGCGGGCCCTGGGATTGGAACAGGTCAGGACGCAGGCTCCCGGGAAGCAGGCAACCGAACAGTTCGCCGCGCAACTTTCCAAGCTGCCGGCAGAGGCTCAAATCGGTCTGATTCGAGCACTCGCCGTTCGCGGCGACAATGCGGCGCGTCCCGCAATTCTCGCGCTCTTTAAAAGCACTACCGACCATTCGGTCCGGCTGGCCGCGATTGAGTCGCTGGGCACTCTGGGCGATCTTTCGGATCTCGAGCTGCTCGTGCCGCTGCTCGACACGGGTTCATCCGGCGAGAAGGCAGCAGCGCGCGCCAGTCTGATCCGATTGCCCGGTAGCGCCGTACCGCCCGCCATTGCATCGCGCATGAAGAAGACCTCTGCTGCGGTCCAGGCGGAGTTGATCGAAATCCTCGCGGAGCGTCGAGCTTTGGACACGATCCCCGATCTGCTGCAGGCCGCGCTACACGAAGATCCCGTTGTCCGAACTGCCGCAATGGCCGCCCTGGGCGAACTGGCCGGACCGGAGCATGTGCCCGGAATGGTACAGGGCATTTTGAAGGCGGAGCGCGGCCGCGAACGCGATTCCGCCGAAAAAGCCCTGATGCGTGTCTGCCAACGGATCCCCGATGCCAATCAACAGGCGCAGCCGATCTTGGACGCGATGAAGCGACTCTCCCAAGCAGACCAGCTGACGATCCTCTCGACGTTGGGACGCGTCGGTGGCGCCGGTGCTCGGAAGGTCGTGGAAGACTCACTCGGAGATCGCGACTCCGCGAAGCACTCCGCAGGACTTCGCGCGTTGTGCAATTGGCCCGACGCCTCCGTAGCCCCGCGCTTAATCGAGCTGACGAAGACCGATCCGCATCCTCCCCATCGCACGACCGCGCTACGAGCTCTAATCCGTATCGCTCCACTGAATGATGGACGCTCCGATTCCGAGCGACTCAAACTTCTCCAGCAAGCGATGGCGATGTGCCAACGAGACGAGGAACGCAATCTCGTTCTCCAAAGAGCACAAGCGATTCGAATTCCGGAAACGCTTCGCTTCGTACTGCCATACCTGGATCAACCTGCCTACGCAAAACAGGCCTGCGAAACGGTCGTCGAGCTGGCGCACCATCGACAATTGCGCGAACCGAACAAGGCGGAGTTTGACGTCGCACTGGATCGGGTCATCGCTATCAGCAAAGATGCGACGATCCTCGATCGAGCTCAACGCTATAAGAAAGGTCAGACCTGGGCAGGACCGATTGGGCAATAGTCCGTTCCCGGCATTTGACTGACGCACGGAATGGTGGTCTCGAACCGATCGCCGGCGGCAGAGCACTGGCACAGCCCAGTGGCACCCGCGAAATCTGCGTACCACTCGAAGAGCCTGGATGCCACGTTTGGCTGATTGATTCGTAGGACGGATTGGCAATCCGTCCCAATTGGTTTGCCTAATTCGTAGGACGGATTGCCAATCCGTCCCACTGGCTCTCCACTGGCTCTGCCCGAGGCGTTTTTTTGAGACAAAGCCCGATCGTCCTGCTGTTGTTGCTGAGACATCCCCTTTTTTCCGAGAGGTGAACCATGTTCGGAAGGAAAAAGCCGCAAGTCCTGATTGTAGGCGCAGGCCCCGTGGGATTGTTCAGCGCTCTTGCACTCGCTCAGAAAGGGATTCGCGTCACCATCGTCGATCAAGATTGGCGAACGGGATCTCACAGTTATGCGCTGGCACTCCATTCTCAGACAATGGAATTGCTCGCCGAAGCTGGGTTACGTGACCAGGTGCTCGGCCAGTCGGATCCGATCCAGCGAATCGGACTCTACGATCGAACGGAACGTCGGCGAGAGATTCGATTGCCGGGGCCCGGTGAATCGAAGACGCCGGTCGTTGTCATGCGTCAGGATGCCTTTGAATCAATTCTTGAGAAGGCGTTGGAACGCTTCGGTGTGCCGGTCCTTTGGAACCACGCGGTGTCAGGAATCCAGGTAAAGGACGACGGAGCGGTAGCGACGATCGAGAAGCGGGTTAAAGAATCGGTTGGCTATGCAATTACACGTACAGAGTGGATGGTGGCCAAGACGTTCGATCTGGACGTTCCCTTGGTCATCGGCGCGGACGGCCATAACTCCACCATTCGTCGCAGTCTGCAGATCGATTTTGCCAACCTGGGCGATGCGAAGCTCTTCGCCGTGTTTGAGATGGAAACGGATTTTAATCTCGAACACGAAATGCGAATCATCTTCGAGGAAAACTCCACCAACGTCGTGTGGCCATTGCCCGATCGTCGTTGCCGCTGGAGTTTCGAACTGACAGATTCGGCCGAAACCGCCGTCCTGCGAACGAAGGATCGACTTCCGGCGGAACTTGGCAGTGTCCAGTTTCCTTCGTTGGATGCAGACTATCTGAGCCAACTGCTGGCGGAACGGGCACCGTGGTTCAATGCTCCACTCGGCAAGATCCATTGGCGAATTCTCGTCCGCTTCGAACGCAGACTCGCCAATGCATTCAGCCACGGCTGCTGCGCACTGGCCGGTGACGCCGGACATCTGACCGGCCCCATCGGAATGCAGAGTATGAACGTGGGATTGCGCGAGGCCAAAGACTTGACGGAGACCATTGCCGAGGCGTTCAGCGGCGGGGCCACTGCCGATCTACTTCAATCCTACAGTCATCGACGATCCGCGGAATGGCAAGGTCTGCTGGGATTGACCGGCAGCTTGAAATCACAGGATGAAACCGACCCCTGGGTTCGCCAGATCAGCCCACGTCTCTTGCCCTGCTTGCCTGCATCGGGGCAAGACCTGGAAGACATGGCTCAGCAATTGGGACTCACTGCCCCGGCGTTCGCTGTGGATCCGGTGACCAAGTAGCCGGGCTCGAGCTTCGATTGCCGAACCGCGACGCGAGCAGCCGTTGGGGAATCCACATCGTAACCCCAGCGCCGGGCAACGTCGTTCGTTTCCTCCGCGATGGCCTGTTCTTCTTCATCGCAGAAATTCGGGCTGTAATAGCTGGGCGGCGCGATTCGCGCGCCGAAATGACCTGCCAGGCCCACGGAATTATCAAGTCGACAGTGATCCAGCAGTCGTATCAAATGACCTTCCGCATCGGCACACAGATCTTCATAGCGCACGACTAAGGTCGCATCGCGAAGCTGGGAGTTCTCGTCAAGTCGGTCCGCGAGGAATTGATAGATGTGCGACCAGTATCGGGCCCAGCCACGGACCTCCTGCCCTGCAGCCCACAGGTCGAGAATCTGCTGAATCGATTCCGTACTGCCCGCGTTGATCGGGGTTCGATGCGGCCCGAATTCGAAATGGCCAACACGATCCAGATAGCGGAGTGCTCGTGGGTAACGGGCAACCGCCTCACAAAGCAATGTGTGTTGTTTTCGCAAGGAGGCGATATGTTCGCGCGGATGGCGAATGGGCAGAACAAATCGGGCATCCGGAAACAATTTCAGCAAGTACTCCATCCGAGTCACGTGGTAATTCGCCTTGCACGCATAGCGTGTTCGCTGCCGTACGAATAGCAGCTTGCGAATGTGATCTCGATAGTACTGCTCAAACGGGAGATTCGAGGCATCGGACGCCAGCACATTGCTGCGCATCGGGTCATGCAAGCCTGAAAAGAACTCCATCCAGAGCATCTCTTCGATCGCTTCCGGACTGTCGGGCGTCACGAGGATTCCGTCGCCGTGAGAGCGCTCGGTCGGAACGGCCTCCTTCGCGGGCATTCGGCGGCGTGTCTGCTCGGACCAGACCGGCGTATGAATCGACCAGAAGTCCCGATATCGATGCGTTGCCACATCGGGGTGCGCAGCAAGCACTTCAAGCAATATCGTCGTGCCGGCACGGGCTAAACCGGCAACATAAACCGGACAGCGAATTGTAACCTCTTCGATTTCCTCACTCAGCACACGGGATTCCATCCTGCCGAGCCAGCGCCAGAGATGTCGCGTCCGAACCATAGTCTCGGACAGCAGGTGTTCACCCAGCGGAATGTCAAAACCGCGCAGCCGTGAGGGTTCTTGGTTCATCGTTCATCTCAGGCGATCTTCAACTTCCACTTGACGATCAGTGCCGTGATACACAGCGGCAGCCAAAAGGCGGTGTAGCCGGTTGCCAACCACGTTGGGCCAAGGTTCCAGAGTGTCCACTCAGACAGTCGGAGCCCGTGTTCCAGACCTGCCGCCATCAACAGCACGGGAATCATCGCCACGAGTGTGGGGAAGAAGGTCAGACCTACCTGCTGCAAGGACAGGAGGAGCGCCCGCCGAGCAAGCGTCCACACCATCTGACCGTCGGCACCGTCAAATCGATTCAACTCAGCCCTGGCGTCAGTAACGCGTTGAGTCAACAACGACAATCGCTCCTGAGGAGACACGCGGGCGTAGAGCAACATCGTCAACACCCCGGTCAGAACCCCACAGATCGCAACCAGGATCGCGGGAAGTGAAAACACGCTGACTTCGGCCAGGAGATACATCACGGTCAACCTTGAGCGGATCGGGGGGATTCGGCTGAGTCAGACCGGCCGCGCCAGCGCCGCATCAGCACCCGCACCGGCCAGACGGCAATCGCGGAAAACGCGGCGAGGACCGTCACCAAGAGTCCGAGCAAGGCCCACATCATGCTCAGACCGGGACCTGGGCCAACATAGGCAAGCATCATCGGCAGCACGGTCACTGCCCCACAAGTCAACGCATTCATTTCTGTATCTCTCCTGGAAGGACGAGCGACGTCTCGCTCCTGGACAACTTGTTCGGGAACTCATCGAAAGTGATTCGCGTCGCACCGCATAGAATCGCGATTGTCTTGGCGTCGCCATCGAGCATCGCCGGGTTCAGATACTCCCAAACGATCTCGCCTTCACGAGTAATCTCGAGCAGGCGACCGCGGTCGGATTCTGTGATCAACACATTCCCATTCGGCAACTGTTGCTGACAGGACCGCACCAGGCTGTACAACGGATCTTCTGCCGTTCCGTTGTAGCACCAGGAAATCGCTTGCGTGACTGGATCCATCTCCAAAATCCGCGAAGGTCCGCCGACGCCAACGTGCCCACGGTTGTCGAACAGTAGAATCTGGCCGTCCGCCAATAGATCCGGATCATGCTGACTGCGATACGGTCCGCAACTGGCCCACACGATTCGCTCGCTGTCGAGATCCAACACCGCCAGCGCATGACGCGATCGGGAGGAAATCAAGATCTGTCCTGCCCGTAGGAAGCTGTGCTGCCGCGCGAATTCCGCAGTGACTACTTTCACGGTATTCGTGTGCAGAAGGTCCCATTCATCGGCGGTCACGGTTGCCAGCAGATCGCGAAACTCAGAATTTGCGATCGCGTCGAGGACCGATACTCGCTGCAGGACCTCTCCATCCTGAGACAGACGCACCACAAAGTCATCAAGCAAGGTTCGGCTGAGGTGATTGCAGCCGGGCACCGGATCGCTGCGCGTGTCACGCCATGCATGGACGAGCGTGATGATTGACTGATCTTCGTCGACACACAGGTCATGGTGAACGCGATCGGCAAACGCCCATAGCAGTTTGGATTCGCGGTCCACCTTGATCAGACCGTATCCCCACGGCGTGTCGCCGGCCGCCTCATAGAGCGCCAGCAAATCACCATTCGGAAACAAATGGGCGCGCCGCCAGTGCACGAATTCTTCAGGAACCGGATTGTCGATGTGAGGCGGACGCTTCCACACCTGTTGAAACGGAACGTGCCACTGATGCTTCACCTGTCCGTTCATATCGACCAAGAACGCAGCCGATGCGTGTCCGGACGTGTAAAGAGTATCGCCTTTGAATGCACGCTGCGGATCGAACCGCACGACGCCACGGCGAGGAACGTCAGTCGGATGCCAAAGATCCGTTTCCCGGAGCGATGACGTCACATGCAACCGGCGATAGACCGCATGTCCCGCCTCAAAGGGTGGTCGCAGCAGCTGCCGATAGGGAAACCAGTGAAACTCCGCGACCGCCGCACCCAGGACAAAACAGAGAAAGCCCAAGCCGAGAAACAGCAAAATGAACTCGCTTCGACGGGATGGACGCTCGTCGGTTTCTTCCGAAGGCTTTCGCTCTGGAACGATCGTGACAGGTGAATTCATTGCCAATCGAGCCTCCAGGCAATCAGGAACTCGCGCCAACGTAGTCCTCGTGAACCGGTTCCAGACCGGTTGCACGGATCATTGCCGCTTCCTGATAGGTTTCGTAATCGCTGTTGACAGACCAAAGATCGTGGTTGTGCTCGGTGAGGATTTGATCCGCCGCCAGCAAACCCATCAGGATGCTGTGGTCTTGGTTGTTGTATTTGAAGGCTCCATAGCGGCCGATCGCAGTCAGCCCGGTGAATTGTCGCAGGTAGTCAATCAGCACATTCAGGTGACGCTGATATCCGTGGGAATACACCGGATAGCAACGGGGAACGCGCACGACCGCTCCGTCCAGGACCGGCGCGTCACCGAGCAGACCGGTCGACTCGATCTCCTGCTTTGCCCGTCGAATCAGTTGCTCGTCGGCCTCTCGCCAAATCTCGTCCTGATCAAAGCACCAATACTCCATCGAGAGGATCGTGTTCTCGGACGAGCCAACGAGTTGGGGCACCCAGTTGCGAAAGTTCGTCACGCGTCCCACGCGCAGGTCGGGGGCATGAACGTAGATCCACTGATCGGGAAACAGGTTTTTTCCACCAACGTGCAGGTAAACGACAATCGTGTTCCGAAAACGCAGCGCCGCCGCCGCCTCAAGCACCTCGGCCGGAACGCCATCGAGCCCCCGAATCAATAGCGTCAGAGGCATTGTCGAAATCACGTGATCGCATGAGCGAACGACACCATCTGCCAGTTCGAGTCCGGTGACTCGATGATTCTTGTGCAGCACCCGACGCACCGGTCGATTCAGGTGCACGGTTCCGACGGCGTTGATCAATTCGGCCATCCGCTCGTAAACCATCCCGGTCCCGCCCGTCGGGTAGGCGAACTGGTCGACAAGAGTTCGATGCTTACCCTTTCCGATCCCCAACGCGTTTTTTACGAGGGCGCCGAACGAAAGTTTACGAATCCGTTGAGCCGCGAAATCGGCGTCCAACTCGCGGCAGGTTATGCCCCATAGTTTTTCGCTGTACGACTTGAAGAAGATCTCGAATAGCCGTCTGCCAAAGCGGCGAACCACCCAAGATTCGAACGTCGCATCATCACGGCAGCTAGGCCAAACAGACTGCCGCAGATAACTGGCGGCGCAAGTCATCGCCTCCGTCGGTCCGAGCTTGCACAATGCGTCGAGAGGCTCAAGCGGATACTGAAAGAACTTTCCATCGTAAAGGATCCGCGTTAGGCGGTTGATCATCGAGTAGTCGCTCTGAACGACCTCGAGCCACAATCGATTCACGCGTGCATCACTGCTGAAAAAACGGTGGGGACCGAGGTCGACGGTCTGGTTCCAGAGCGAGAACGAACGCGCCATGCCTCCCACGTACTCGCTCGCCTCGAACACATCCACTTCGACGCCCCGTTTGGCGAGCTCGTAAGCGGCGGTAAGACCGGCGGGACCGGCGCCAATCGCACACACATGCATCGTCGAATATCCCTTCTGACTCACCATCAGCGCGGTGTTGTGGCGCCGATGTATCGCAAAAAACTCGGAATCCCGTTCAGAAGTTGGCGGTTCGAGCCTTGTCGAGGAACTTCACGGCGTGCCTTGAAGATCCGCATTCGGGCTGATCGGCTCGGAGACTGCCTGTAAGAAACTTAGGGTCTGGTCGTCGGGGATTTTGCCGAACCGGCGTCACCGACGAGATTTTGCGGCAGGCCCCCTCGCCTAAGCACTTCGACCGACAGAAACGTCACGAAAATGCGAGGCGGAGCGGGAGTCGCTCCCTGACTACAAGTGGTTTCAAAACCGTTACGGACCGAGTTTGTGAGCCGACGGCGCTAGCCGCGGGCCACGATTTGCCGAGTCGCATGGAGAATTGGCCCGAGGCTAGCGCCATCGGCTCAGGTTTCGAAACTGGTTCAAGTACGTACAAGTCGAGCGAAGCCAAAGATCGAGCGGAGAAACCACGGATTGAACGGACAAAACGGATGTCCGCGGATCGGTCCGTTCTGATCCGTACGCTCTGTCGAATCTGTGGTTACTTCTGGGAAACAGGCAGCAACTCACCATCTTTTCGGAGTACACGACAGTCGTAGAGGTAGATGTGCCCGTTGGTTGCCGCGTATCTTCCTTCGAATGCGCGAGGCAAGACTAACAGGTCCAGATCGGGATCATGACTCAGACGGAGCACATCCTGCCAAGCAAGTTCTTGATGGCCCGCCTCGGCACCGAACACATCGTGCAAGACCTGACGCTGAGTGACCGTCATGTGGGATAGCATCGGCTGCCGCGCATCCAGCTCGAATCTTCCCGCAATCCGCGCCCTCCGCTGACCCTCAATCGCCGTGTCTCGATAGAACATATTGCCGGACATCTGCGGCATCGAGTAATAGCTGCGAGATTGCAGCGTTACCCAGACCTCTTCCAACGGTGCCAGCGGCCAGTACAACGTGGCTCCCTCGCGGGTCCACGCATCGTCCTGCTGCAGAAAGCGCTGAACGAAATCAACATCCTTGGCCGTCTGCCACTTGCTCGCCCTGGCAGCCGACGAAAATGGCAGCGCGAAGAAAACGGTCTGAACGGTCACGAAGATCGTCAGCGAGATCGCGGACAATGAGCGATTTGACATGGCGCGATTGCCCAAGAGCATCACGATGCCCAGCGCAGCAATCCATGTGAACCAAGGCCCCATCGTCTGTGGAATCGCAAGCAGGTACCGATGCGGCCCGCAGTGGATGGCCAGCGCGCGACAGGCGAGTATCGCGGACGCCAAGGTGGGAATCAGTGCCAGCGCAACCCCCAAGACCGCAGCGATTCGGAACGGCAGCCCGGCCGAACGCGTCGACAAGTGAGTTGCATGCAGCCAACTGAACCCGGCTGCCAGAAACACCATGAATGCAAATATTTGCCAGACCGTCATGGAAGTCGCCACAAAACCGATCAACAGAACGGACTTCCAAATTCCACCCGATTCAGCCGGTTTTCGGATCGTGTCGCAGGCAAATGCAAAGATCCAGGGAACGCAGACGAGTTGCAGAATCCAGGCTGCTCGGTAGGCCTGTCCCTGAAACAACAGAGCATACGGCAGGTAGGGTGCCACACAACCAACGAGTGTTCCGGAAAGACCGACGAACAGGACGGCACGCAGCAACAGTCGCAGATTAGAATCGTTGACAGTTCGAATCCAGCAAATAACAGCACTGCTTGCGACGGCGAGCCGAATCCAGTCGACCCATTCCCAACGAGCAGGCACACTATATGGATTGGTTTGGGTCGCGATTCGTCGCCATGTGTCGTCCATCAAGCCAAACAGGTCAACTGCGACGGGAGTGAAAGACAAGATCGCCACCGCCATCGCGATTGCTCCGGTGACGATAAAGACAACGGTGCGTGGGGCGCATCGTACCTGCAATTGCCACAGAAACCACACGGCCAAGCCACTCACCGCCATCAAGGGATGGACGAACATCCCGGCAACCACACATCCGAGCGAGACGAATGGCGCACCTCGAACCAGTCGCTCCAGACCAAACAGGACGAGCGTAATCGCCATCAACCGCGGCGTCAGAAAACTCTCGTTTACGTGGAAGATCTGTAGTCCGGCAAACGGGATGGGATTGACCGCCAAGAAGATCAACGCCAAGGTCGACGCAATACGGCCTGGAATTATTGCCTGTACGAAACGCTGAAGGGCCGCAAAGAATAGTGCAAGGGTCAGCAAGTAGAGCAGAAAAAAAGCGGTCGCGATTCCGCACCAGACGGCAACCGGAGTGACGAGATCAGAAAACACCGAGAAATTGTCTTGCGAGCCAAATCTCAGATACAGGTCGCCACCATACCGCGACGGTTCAATACGGCTCAGTACCTGAACGGCATAGAATCGGGCGTCATGCACAATTCCCATGTAGGGTCGCGTCAGCGCATTGAGCAGCAAAAGCACACCGTATAAAGTCACCGGACTTCGCTCGATTCGGTGCACCGACTGAATCAGACGAGACCATGCTGGGAACGTGGAATCCGTACCGACTTCTTGTTTTAGGTTTTCGCCTGATGACATCGGATGATGACGATTGTCCCGGTTGGAAAGCGAGCGAAAACGGCTCGCGAAAACGCCTCGCGAAAACGCCTCGTGAAAACGTTGGTGCGTACTCTACCCCGCGAAACGATAGCTTGTCCCAACCGCTACGTTCGGGGCCGGAGATCCTTCGGCAACGGTTCAGTCATCACGACGACCCCCGAACTCTTCGACATGCAGGATCCGCTGCACGAACCGGTCCTGCTCCGCAACATCGGATCCGAGCGGTTCCATGTAGTGCACTTCCACGGATTCTACGGAGGCTTCGGGCGGGTGCGATCGGTTCCACTGATCCGCGAGACACCGGCACAATGCGCCGCAACATCGCATGCCACTTCCCGCAGCAAGGTTGCGATAGAACTTACGCCAACGGTGGTTGGAATAACGACGGCAGATTGCCACTGGCTTGCCAAAGCTCTCCCAATCCGCAGGTTGGCCGTCACGCAGAAAATCGACGACTTGTCCATCCGCAAGACGCGCCACGACGACAAACCATCCGTTGTGCCGCTGAGGATTCGAGAACATGCTCCACCTCTGCCGCAGTGTTAACAAATCGTCGATCCGCCTGACAGGCTGGTTTCTGAATGCTTTGGCCCAGGTTCTGGACAGCGCCGACAGATTCCAAGAAATGACGAAGATCAGCGCGACCAGCGCAAGTCCATTCGCGAGGTACGCAATCCAAGATCGGTGCGGTGAAGGAGTCGCAGGATCGATGGCCTGCTGAACCGCGGGTTCTCCAATTCCGAATATCCGTCCCAGAGAATCCCAGAATGAACGGGGCAGGAATAGGACCCACGCGAGCATGCTGACGTAACTGAACAATCCGACTGTCAGCGTAAGTTCAATCCCGATGTGCATTAGCCAAAAGCAGAAAACGACGATCAAACGCCAGGTGGCGGTGCGCCAGGGAGAAAAAGCGAGCAGCGGACCGATGATCTCCAGGGCAAGAACGGAATACCCAATCCAGGGAAACGGTGCACGGAACTGGAGCAGCCAAATGAGTAGCGGCTTTGCGTAGGTATCGACTGCCAGGAGTTGCCAAAAACCTTCGGGATCGCTCCAGATCCCGCGATATTTGAAGTAGCCTGACATCCAATACACGACAGCTAACTGCAAAAGAATCGCAACGGTCGCAACAGAAAACACGGGCTGCGGATCACGATTGTGCGCAGGCATCTTTGTTCGAGGCGCGCCATCGCCCAGACCGTGTGGGTCCTCATTGCCTTGACCATTTGGACCGGGTTGACGTCGATTGCCGATCCACCGATCGAGCGACCAGCGACAGCCGAGTGGCAGGAACATCGACCAGAACAGGAGCATGCGCAGCAGTACGTCACCCCCATTGACGACCAATGGATTTCGATTTTGCAGGGAGACGAGCAGAATCCAGCTCAGACAAACCACCCATCGCGTGAACAAACCAAAGAGTACCGCGACGGCCGCGGCACCGGCGATCAGAAACAGGAGAGTCTCATACGTGACCGACCCGTGCCAGGCATGGATCGACCAGCGCCAGGTCCCCGCCGCGTACTCTGCCCACAGCTTGCGAGGTAGCAGTCCTGCATCGGTGTAGTGCGCAGTCAGGTCGACTGCACGAATGACCAAATCAACGAGCAACACGGCGCCCAGGCCAATGCGAAATCCAGCCAATGCGCGCGGGTCAATTCCAAACAGGTCTTTCATTTGCCTGATCATCGCGTTCGGTCGCTCC
This sequence comes from uncultured Pirellulaceae bacterium, assembly GCA_964522605.1. Lineage (GTDB taxonomy): Bacteria > Planctomycetota > Planctomycetia > Pirellulales > Pirellulaceae > CAVZLD01. The sequence goes on along the minus strand of CAZFWV010000050.1, from coordinate 12,324 downwards.
CAGGACCAACACCTTGGCTCCCCGGATCCGTCCGCGCTTCAGATCGAGTAGCGCGCGGTTGGCTTCTTCCAGACGATAGAGCGTCACATTGGGACGGAGTGGAATCTCCGCCGCCAGGGGCAGGAACTCCCGGATATCGTGCTGCGTGATGTTCGCCACCGTCTTGATCTCGCGCTCCATCCAAAGGTGCTCGTGGTAGCTTAGCTCCAAGAGTGCCTCCTTGTCCTGATCTTCTTTTCGAATGGCGTTGATGACGAGTCGCCCTCCAGGACGCAGATTCAGCAGTGCCTGAATGATCGGTTTCCAAACCGGAGTTGTGTCAATCACCGCATGCAACTTCTCGGTCGGCGACTCGGAAAGATCACCGGCCCAAGTCGCACCCAACTCGCGGGCAAAATCTCGTTCCTCCGGATCTCGGGCAAAGACAAAGACGTTTGCTTGCGGGAATCGATGACGCACCATTTGAATCACGAGATGAGCCGATCCGCCGAATCCGACGAGACCGAGGTTCTGCCCATCCGCCAGCTTCGTCAATCGAAGGGCCCGGTAGCCAATCGCGCCGGCACATAGGAGCGGTGCGGCTTCCGCATCGCCGAACGTTTCGGGAATTGGATAGGCGTAGTCTTCGGGAACGGTCATGTATTCGGCGTAGCCCCCGAAAGCATCTCGGCCTGTCGCGCGAAACGAAGCATCCAGGTTTTCGTTCGTCCCTCCGGTCGAAGAATGAATCCACCCGACGCCCACACGATCGCCTTCGCGATGCCTCGTGACGTCCGCTCCAAGCCTCTCCACGCGACCTACGATCTCATGACCAAGGACCATCGGCAGTACCGAAGGCGCCGTGCGTCCTTCGATCTCGTCCAGTTCTGTATGACAGACGCCGCACACGCTAACCCGCACAAGAATCTCACCCGAGGCCGGCGCGGGGATCGGCAGTTCGATCGGCTGAAGTGGCGTTTCGACCTCCTTCAGCGACACAACGCGCGGTAAGACCATCGCGCGCATCACGTCGATGCTCATCTCGGCCTCCTTCCCTCGTTGAACCGCTCAAATGAAAGAGATTCTTCGTTCGCCGGTTCCTCTCGAGCCATCTGCGCGGACATCCTCGGAACCTTAGGGATGACTCAGAAATAACTTCGACAATTCGGTCCTCTCGTTTAACCGCGTGCCCAGCGGGCCGCGGAAGAATTTCCCTACGCGCGGGGCGATGCCCGCGCGGTTAAACGAGGAAGTTGTTCCTGAGCCGTTCATTAGAGGCGGCCGGACACCGCAGATCGACCCAAATCTGCAGTGCCAATCCGTAACATCCGTTCGATCCGTGGTTCCTTCTTCGCTTACGCTCACTGCCAAGAGCCCGATTTCAATTGGAATCCGGCTCATCGCCTGTCTGCGATCGCCGCTCCAATTTCGTGAAAAAATCTCGGAAGATCGGATCCCGGTTGACAAAATACACGGTTCGAATCATGTGCCTCGACGGGTCGAAGCTGAACGTGTAGTTGTCCGTCACGATCGGGCTGGCCACGAGATGCGAGGGGAGCCAGCGGTCGTTAACGAGCCAGGCGACAGCAGTCATGTCCCAAAGGACCTTCGACCAGCCAAAGTGATCCGCGTGGTGTTCCTTGAAGATCTTCAACAGGTAGTCGCCAATCGCTCCACGACCGCCGACGTAGCGTTCCATTTCGGGCACCGTCGTCGCAAAGTGGGTCACCACGGGTGTACAAGGCAGTTGCACCAACGGCACACCGCAGTCAAACACAACGCGGGATGCGTTCAAATCCTGTCGGTAATTGAACTCCCGTTGATGCGGCCAATGCAAACCGTTCCCGCCGAGCCAGACCACGACGATCTTGTCAATGATCGAAGGCTCCAGCAGAATTGCGTTGCTGACATTCGTAATCGCGCCGACGGCCACCACATACAAGGGATCTTCCGGGCTACTTTGTTGAGCGCGCCGGATCAGGTCGACGACGGCTGGACTCTTTTCGGGATTGGCGAGGTCCGTCAGGTAATGAGTGCTTCCCTTGAAAGCAAACTGATCCGGACTGCGATCGAGTCTTTCCAGCACACGCAGGATTTCCTCATAGCTTTTCTCCATGCCGTCGCCTGGCCCGGTGGATCGCTGATTATGGAACGGCGCGGCGTAAACGGCTTGCACGTTCAACTCGGGTGAAATCAAGGCATAGACGAGGGCGAATTGATCATCGATCTCGTTGAAAGTATCCGTATCCAGCACCATTCGCACCGGTCGCTTCGTGGGCGGTTGGAGCTTCTCGATCCGCTTCGCTGCCGGAATCTCAGGATACCGCTGGGCAAAGGCAACTCCGACGAGCAGAAACAAACTCACAGCGAACGCAACCATACGTGAAATCAGCACGACCACCTTGTTCTCCTTTCGCGCCACCGATTGATCAGTATCTACATAACGGAGCAAAGTCAGCCAAGTCGGCACAGACGCGTGATCTCTGCCACATCCTCAGCCTCATCTAGTTCTCGAAGAAGAACCGGTCCTCGCCAAAGGCGGGCTTTAGATCGGTTAGCCAGGTTGCCGAGGGATCGTATTCCGCAAAGAAGGGACGCTGCACCCATTCCGGGTTACGCGCCTGAAGAAATCGGAGTACGAAGACCTTTTCCCCTGCGAACTCAGACACACCCTGGATCTCAACTTTACCGGGCATCGCACTCATCGACGGTCCGCGGGCGGTTCGCCCTAAACCGGAGACTCGCTGAATTGCCCGACGATAAATCTGCCAAGCTCTTTCCAGCGGCAACTCGAAGTACTGCCGAGCTCCGGTATCACGCATCACAAACATGTAGTAGGGCACCAATCCCAACCGCACCTGCTTGCGCCACATGGAAGCCCAGATTCGGGCATCATCATTGATGTGCCGCAGGACGGGTGCCTGCGTGCGAATCACTGCACCCGTGTGAAGAATCCGTCGAATCGCTTCGCGGACAACGCGACCCTCCATTTCCCGACCGTGCTCGAAATGAGCCATGATCGCAACATGTTTACCTCGCTGAACCAGTTTGGACAACAGTCGCAACAGATCTTCGGCATCCGGATCCGTGACGAAACGGTAGGGCCAATAGGATAAGGCTTTCGTCCCGATGCGAATCGTCTGGACGTGATCAAAACGAGCGTCCGTCAACGGCCATAAGTAGGCTTTTAAACGCGACGCCTTCATGACCATCGGATCGCCGCCGGTGACGAGCAGATCCGTGATCTCCTCGTGACACTGCAAGTATTCGTGCAGCGTTGCCACTTCGCGGGCCGCCATTCGAAGTTCTTTGTCCTCAACGAACTGGGGCCAACGGAAACAGAAGGTGCAGTAGGCGTGGCAGGTCTGCCCGGCCCGAGGGAAGAACAACAACGTCTCCCGATACTTGTGCTGGGCGCCCCACAAATACTCGTTGCCGATTCGCGGCACATTCAGCGTGGTCTGACCCGCAGGATGAGGATTCAGTTGCTGACGAATCTCGCGCGCCGCCGCCGAAATCTCGGATCGCTCCGCCCCCGAACGCAGCAGACCCGCAATCCGCGAGAAATGTTCCGGCTCAAGCATCTCGGGCTGTGGAAACACGAGCCGAAACATCGGATCATCCGGTGCATCGTCCCAGATGATCAAATGATCGATCACGTATCGATTCACGCGTAGCGGCAGCACCTGAGCAACAACGCGAATCGCAAAGCGCTGCTCCGCGGAAAGGCGACGCAACTGCCAGATGTCATCCAGATTATGCTCGGTGTAGACGCGAAAGGACGAGGGTCGGATGGGAGCCCGAGCAATGCCGGACCATTCGCTCGAAAACTGCAAAATAATCGCTCCGTTTCCCGTCGCGCCGGCAGGTTCCGCCTCACACTTGCGACAGATGAAAGGAAAGACGTGGCTTCATGACACCGCAAGAAAAATTATCGCACATTTCGCGATGGATTTCCAACGCATTTCACAACACTCATACACGTGTCCGGTGCAATTTGCGACGAAACAGCAAAAAAATCTGATTCTCGTCGATGCAGAAACAAACTTTCGGAAATCCACGATTTCGCAGCTCACCACGACACTTGGGTGAGTACTTGTGTCGAGCGGCAGCAGCGAAGATTGTTCGCCGCATCTTGCCTGAAGAACTCCGACCGGGATAATTCGCGAAAAGGAGAGAGATCATGGGACGCCACATTCCTCTCCGCTCCTTGGTTGCTCTGTCTTTCAGCCTGACGCTCGCGACCGTCGTGCAAAGTGCCGACCCACTGCTTGGCGATTTTACTCTGGACGGCCACCTTTCTGACGCGGATATCGATCTGCATGCGCGGGTGGTACACTATCAGGATAACTGGTTCGACTTGGACAACGACGGTCTAATCAGCGAGGCCGATCGAACGATCTGGATCGACTCTCTTGTGCGCACCTACGCGGGTGACGCAAATCTGGACGGTTCATTTACCACAGCCGACATCGTACAGATATTACAGGGCGGTGAATACGAGGACGGGATTGCGCTCAACTCTGGTTGGGCCGAAGGGGATTTCAATGGCGATGGAGAATTCAACTCGGCCGATATCGTCTACATTTTCGATGTAGGCTGCTACGAACGAGGCCCCCGCAACGGGGAGGGAAGCCCGGGATCGTGGAGTTGGGAGCGATTGGGACCGGGTGAGCGGCCCGAACCAACACCCGGCACTCTCCGCTGGTTCGCCGATCTGGACCTGGATCAACAGATTACTGCCGCCGACATTGATCTGCTGAGCACCGCGGCGCGCGAAGGAAGCGACTCTCGCGCACGAGCACTCTTTCAAGAGCGGGGGTTTGATCTCAACGCAGATGGTCAGATCGATCAAGCAGATCGGGCCATGTGGGTCAAAGGAAAACAGATCGCCTACACGTACTTTGGTGATGCGAATCTCGATCGCGTGTTGGACACCAAGGATTTAGTGCTAGTGCTCCAGGCAGGAAAGTACATGCGAGAGGACGCTTTTGCTCTGTGGGCGGAGGGCGACTGGGACGGTGACTTTCACTTCGACACGTCGGATCTGCTCCTGTTGGCCATGGAGTGGCCTGCCGATGTCCCTCGTCCAATGCAAGTCGTTCCCGAACCGGACGCGACGGTGTTGCTCATTTCGACTCTGATCGGTTGGGCACTGTTTCTGCTGGCTTCCCCCCGGCATTGCCATGTGTCTCGTAGCTCACAGAAGATAATCTACTCGGTTGGCTCCTTCGGCGCGGACCAGCCATCTTGAACGCGATTCTCGCTGACCTCACAATGGCAGCGGCGAAGCTGCATCGCCAGGCGATCGATCGGCGCATCGACGCGATGTGGCAGGCGCCAGGCTTCGTCCATCCAATCTTGTAAGACCAACCTGAAATCCTTTCGATCGGAGATCCCTGATGAACGCAGACAGAATTTCGCGTCGAGCCCTGATGCGCAGCGCATCCGTTGCCACCGCAGGAGCGATCGTGGCGCCGCTGTTGACACACGCCGCCGAGGCATCGTCGGAGCGTGTTGTGAAGAACGGACGCGTCAATCAGTCCGCCAGTCGCTGGTGCTATGGAAGCCTCTCCCTCGATCAGCTGTGTGAAGCAGGTGCCAAGCTGGGCTTGGTGGGAATCGACTTACTTGAACCGAAAGACTTCCCCACGCTGAAGAAACACGGTTTGGTCTGCACCATGACCTCAGGCGGAGGCGCCGTCAACGACAAGGCACAGCAGGAGCAGGCCGTGGCGCGGCTACGCAAGGTCATTGAGGCCAATGCGGAGTACGGCTTCAAGAACGTCATCGCGATGTCGGGGAATCGGAATGGAATCCCCGATGACGTGGGCATCGAAAACGCGGTTGCTGCACTCAAGCAGGTTGCCGGGCTCGCAGAAGAGAAGAACGTCACGATTTGCATCGAGTATCTGAACAGCAAGGTCGATCACAAAGGCTACATGTTCGACAACATGGCCTGGGGCGTCGAGGTGTGCAAAGGAGTGGGCTCGCCCAACGTGAAGATCCTGTACGACATTTACCATGCTCAGATTATGGAAGGTGACATCATTCGCACGATCAAGACGCATCAGGACTTGATTGGCCACTACCACACCGGCGGCAATCCCGGTCGACATGAAATCGACGATTCGCAGGAGCTGTACTACCCGGCAATCATGCGTGCAATCGTGGAAACAGGTTACACCGGCTATGTCGCCCACGAATTCGTTCCCACACGCGATCCAATCGCCTCCCTGGCGCAGGCCATTGAGATTTGCGACGTGTGAGATTCGCGGCGTTGTCGCCGAACGAGGGATTCCGACCCCAGCAGACATGACCGCCGAGGAACGCCAGATCACGTCTTCCTCGGCGGGGAACGGACGCCCGATCCCGAGCCGAGTGCTTTGTCACAGCAAGAAACGGCAAGGGTGGCTGGTGGGAGAGCGCAAGCGATGCCCCAGCCACTCCCTCGAGAAAAACAGGTTTTGGAATGCGCTCTACAAGTGGTTTCAAAAGCGTTACGGATCGAGTTTGTGAGCCGACGGCGCTAGCCGCGGGCCACGATTTGCCGAGTCGCATGGAGAATTGGCCCGAGGCGAGCGCCTTCGGCTCAGGTTTTGAAACTGGTTCTGGTTACTCGATCGCCCGTCAGCGAGGAGTCCATACCGCCTGCGCATAAAAAACCCCGGTTCTTGCCGGGGCTTACAGCACCTTGCGATGCGGAACCAAGTGATCAAGTGGAGGATAGCGGGCTCGAACCGCTGACCTCTTGAATGCCATTCAAGCGCTCTCCCAGCTGAGCTAATCCCCCAGACGTGCGGTCCTTGACGAAACCGCCCCGACAACGGTATCACTGCCGGGCTATATTGTCAAGAACGCACTGCGGCCGCCAAAAACCGCCGTCTCTTCCCAGTTTAGCGAGTCGAATCCCTTGAGAAAACGTGCCATCGGTTGGCTGAAAATCGGACTGCCCGTGCTGCTGGTGGCGTGGCTGCTGTTTCGTACGTGGCGGAAGGATTCGGATCAATTACGGATCATCTTCGAGAATCCCCGGAATCCCGGCTTGCTGGCCGCGAGCTTCGTCGTAATCCTGTTTGCGATTGTGCTGAGCTTCGTGCGTTGGCATCTGTTGTTGAGGATTCTGAATATTCCCATCCGTCTGCGCGACACGCTGCGTCTGAGTTTCCTTGGTTTTCTGCTGAACTTCATCTCCCCTGGTGGCGTTGGGGGCGATCTGTTCAAAGCCGTTTTCGTCTGGCGGGAGCAGCCGAAGTTTCGAGCGGAGGCAACGGCGACGATACTGGTCGACCGAGCTTGTGGCTTGTATGCACTGCTGCTGGTCACTTCCGCGGGCCTCTGGCTGAGCAACCTTGCGGCCAGCAACAGAGTGATTGCTTCGATCGCTTACTTTACCTACGTCCTGACGATTGTTGGAACGATTGGCGTCCTAGTTGTCATGACGCCGCAGCTCGTACAGAGTTCACTCGCGGAACGCACGACCCAATTGCCGAAAATCGGCCCTGCATTGCGGCGATTGATTGACGCGGTCCGGCAGTATCAAAACAGCAAACCGCGTCTGCTGCTGGTCGGCCTGGTAAGTCTTTCCGTCCACATCCTGGTTGCGATTGGAATCTACTGCGCGTCACGAGGGCTGTATTATGAAATCCCCACACTCGCGGAACACTTCGTAATCAGCCCACTGGCTTGCGCGGTCGGCACGCTTCCCCTTACGCCGGGCGGCTTAGGCACTTTCGAGTTAGCCATGGATGAGCTGTACAGCCTTGTCAGCCCAAGCGGCGACAAGGGACCCGGTCTGGTGGTCGCCCTCTGTTTCCGCCTGTCGAGTATCGTTGCGGCCGGAATCGGCGTCTATTTCTACTGGCTGCGGCATCGAGAAGTGATGCAGGTGCTGCACGAAGCCGAGCAGCAGTCGGGCGAATTAGCCTGAAGCGTATTTCAGAACCTGCTTCCGGGGTAAGGGTGGCTGGTGGCTGAGCGGAGCGATGCCCCAGTTCGCCGATCTGCTGGGGCATCGCTGCGCTCTGCCACCAGCCACCCATTAAGAAAAGGAGGATTCGAAACGCACTCGAAACAGAAGGTCTACGGTCGATCGAGCGGTGCGGAATCGTGCGCATACACGGGCGCAGCACGCTGGTACTCCTCACCATCGATCGTCAATTGGCCTCCCTCCATGATCCAGCCCAGCTCCTGTCCGTCGCCCAATTGCGACTGATTGACTTCCGCGTGAGACCAACCCTCCGTCCGCAGTTGGACGGTCCCGTTGTCCTGCAGCAGACACTTTGCGACGGTGACGCGCGACGCCCCACCGATCGAAATCCCGCTGCGACCATTTGCCCGGCAAGTCAACCCGTTTAGCTGAACTTCGAACGCATTGTCGTGTGCATTTACGCCATCGAGTCGAAAACCTTGCACTGTCAGATTCCGAATCACGACGTTGCGTACGCCATACAAAGTAATCCCCGCAGGTAGAGCCGTGTAAGACAGGGCATAATCACTCGGCAGTCGGTCGTCCGGTACTCGGAGAGCCACCTGCTGATTCACCAAGCTCCACTGCATCGGTTGAAGCAGTGACAACTGACTGGCATCTACCGACGCCTGGCGGTTTGCAGGTTCGCCGTCCAACAGTAGCAGACAAAAACTGATCCCTGGTGGACGGAAAGCAAGCACGTTACGGCCGATCGGTTGCCAGGCATCGCGTGGAACGGGGCGCGACCCGTCCAGGACGGCACCGTTCCCCTCGAGTACGAACGGCATCATCGCGGACCCGCTGTTCTCGGGGCCTTCTAGCGAGAAGAACTCCGTATACGGCTGCCCTGTGTTCGCCAGAATGATCCGATCGCCAAATCGAGCCAGTCGCAAGGCACGTCGAATCGAGCGTGTCGGTCCACCCTCGGGCGAACTCGACTCCGGCGCGTTGCCGTTCTGATGATCGTCGCCCGCCACATTGTTCACATACACGTCTCGAGCCAAAAGCGGTGTCGGAATAGCCAGCAACACCAGGCAAAGAACCAGCATGATTCGCATCGCGATCAACTCCCCTGCACTGCTAACGGGAAAAACATTGTCCTGTCGGGCTGCACAACTTGCATTCTCAAGGAGCTATTCGTAGCCGAATTCGTGAGAATTCGGGCCTATTTCGCTAAGAGAGGCCCGCAGCGCAGCCTCCGAATTCTCACGAATCCGGCTACGACTGAACACTCCTTGTGCTAAGCCTACCTCACGCCATCTGGCCCCTCGGACCACTATAATAGTCGGCAGTGAGGGAGGAACGGACCATGACGACCAGTTGGAAGATCAACGACTGCGTTCTGGAGCTGGTCCAGGGCGACATCACCGATCAAGAAGTCGACGCGATTGTGAACGCCGCCAATAGCCGTTTGGCGGGCGGTGGAGGCGTCGATGGGGCAATCCATCGTCGTGGCGGACCCGAGATCATGCGCGAGACGGAGAAGCGGTACCCGGATGGATGTCCGACCGGCGGAGCGGTGATCACCTCCGGCGGAAAACTCCACTGCCGCTACGTCATCCACGCCGTCGGTCCGGTCTGGCAAGGCGGAAAGAAGGGCGAGGCCGAGCTGTTGCAGTCAGCCTATGACTATTGCCTGAGCCTGGCGAAGAAACACGACTGTCAGTCCATCGCCTTTCCGTCGCTCAGCACGGGTGCCTATCGATATCCCATTTCGCAGGCCAGTGAAATCGCCTTATCTGCGTGTGCTCTGTTTCTGCGCACCCACCACTGCCCGCAGCTCGTGCGATTCGTCCTCTTTGACTCCGCCACACTCGACGCGTATCAGCGCACGCTGGTGCGTCTGTCGCAGGCTACTCCCTGACGGCATTAAACAAGTAATGACGCGATAGCGCACAACGCCAAGATCGGTGGCTACGGGCGAAACGAGTCGCGGATCTCCCTCCTTTCCTCGCTTCGTCGAATCGCATCGGCCACTAGCGTATCCAGAATCAACTGTCCGACGTGATATGCCACCATCGGCAGAATTGTCAGACCCCCGTAGTATCGTAGCGCGATATACAGTCCGACCATGAGCGTCTTCTGACTGCCCGAGAAGGCCACGGCAATGCAATTTGCTCGAGTCATCCGCGTCGCCTTCGCCAAACCAAACCCGATTCCCAGGACCAACACGTGCAGTAGCGACGCGACCAGGATCATCACGAACAGATCCAGACCACCGACCGCTTCACGCCAGTCGGTCTCGGCCAGATTCCGTTCTGCATTCACCGCACCAATCAGGACCATCGAGAGAATCCCGCATTGGGCCAGCGTGCTTAACTGCCGTTTCTGGGCGGTCGACCATCGAGCTACGCGCGGGGAAAGCCTCAAGAGTTGAGCGAGGGTCATCGGCAAAACAACCAGCAGTCCCAGCTTGGAGATCATCTCGCTCAATTGAAGCTCCGCCGTTTGGCGCGTCATCAGCACCAGCCAGAAGGGCGTCACCAGAAAGCAGGTCGCGTTCGTCAGAATCGTGACCAGAATCGCGGCCGCATCGTTGCCTCCAGCGCGGCGCGTCCAAACGGCCGCGGACGCGAGCGTACAAGGAGCCGTCGCGGCAACGAGCAACCCGACCGCCAGATCTCCCTCCAGGAGTCCGGCGATCGGCCAGGCAATCAAAGGCAACAGTCCCATGTTGATCGCCGACCCCAACAGTGCGGGCCCCGGGCTGCGCAACGTCTGCCAAACGACGGATGTCTGCAGGGGAAGCGCCATCACAAACAACACGGACGCGACAATGCTGTTGCGGACCAACGCGGAATCCGCGTACGCCTGAAAGGGCTCCGGCAAGAAAAACCCCAGTCCCAGCACGCAACCCAGGGCGACCAGAAACCACTGCCTGTAAAGAATTCCGCGCATTCAAAGTCCTGTTTTCGAGCTGATGGCAATGCCAGCACTCGGCAGTAATCGCTCTATCGAGTCGACCGCAGTCCGTCTAGAATAATCGAGTTTCCAACCGGCCTGGTAGGTAGCGACGTGAGGCGGCTGGCTCGCCAAATCCGTGAGAAATCGGATTATCGCGGCAGAGCTCCCGAAATCTCACGATTTCAGCTACGGTTCGCTTTTGGTCGAATCCTGGGGATAGTATGCCGAACGGGGGTCGCCTGATCGGGCTATTGAGGTAGTAATGTTGCGGTATTGGACAGCAGGCGAATCGCACGGGAAAGCGATGGTGGCCCTGGTGGACGGGTTTCCAGCCGGGGTTCCGATCGATACAGCGCGAATCGACCAGGAGTTGCAGCGGCGTCAGGGCGGATATGGCCGCGGGGGTCGGCAGCGAATCGAAACCGACACCGTGGAGATTCTGACCGGGATTTGGAAGAACACGACGCTCGGCAGCCCCGTCGCTCTGCAAGTCGTGAACCGAGATTACAAGCTGGAGCGGATGGAAGATCTCCAGCGACCGCGGCCCGGACACGGCGACTTGACCGGATCGATCAAGTACCTCAGTTCCATTCGTGGGATTCTGGAGCGGGCCAGCGCTCGAGAAACAGCGATGCGGGTCGCCGCGGGAGCTCTGGCCGCACAACTGCTCAGCCAGTTCGGCATCACCGCGCTCGGCTACGTCGTCGAATTGGGTGGCGTCGCGGTCGAACCCCAGCCCGGTTCGATCGACGATCACCGCAAGCTACGCGACGCGAGCATCATCTATTCTCTGAACCCCGATCAGGATCCCCAGTTCAAACAGTTGATCGACGAAACGGGAAAAGCGGGAGACACGCTCGGTGGTATCGTCGAAGTTCGCGTGGAAGGTCTGCCGTTCGGATTGGGAACGCACGCGCAGTGGGACTTGAAGCTGGACGGTCGGATCGCCCAAGCCGTCATGGCCGTCCAGGCCATCAAAGGCGTGGAGATCGGACTCGGCTTCGAAGCCGCGCGGCGACCGGGCTCTCAAGTGCATGACCCGATCCATTATGAAGACTCCGACCGGGGCACACCTGCACTCGGGTTTCATCGACCGACGAATCACGCCGGTGGACTCGAGGCGGGGATGACGAACGGACAGCCGCTGGTTGTTCGTGCAGCGAAAAAGCCGATCAGCACGCTACGCAAGCCGCTCGCGTCGATTAACCTGGCCACCAAAGAGAGCCAGGAAGCGCAGTACGAACGAAGCGATGTGTGTGCCGTGCCCGCGGCGAGCGTGATTGTGGAAAATGTCGTCGCGTTTGAAATCGCGCGGGCGATGATCGATAAATTCGGTGGTGACAGCCTGGAAGAAATGAAGGCGCGTTGGGAGCTGTTCCTGCAACTGGCGCGTCAACGATAACGGACGATCGGGTCTGGCTGATGCATGAAGCAACTCAGCGCCGACTGCTGCGTTACAGCTTTCTCGCGTT
>CAZFWV010000049.1:0-28342 GCA_964522605.1 uncultured Pirellulaceae bacterium | reverse complement strand
TTAAGACCCGCAGCGGCAAGAAGTATCGTGCCCTATTCGTCATCCGCGGACAGCGAGTGTTCATCACGAACCTACGAGGACCGGGCCAAGACCTTGTATCCCCGGACCAAGTACCGGGGCCGATCGACTGACGATTGCTCAGAGAAATGTTGATCTGCACTCGCCGCACTTGGGACCTCACAACACACCGTGCGGCTCGGCTTGGCAACAGCCCAATCGAGGCGATACTCGCGCCCCGAAAACCCACCGATTGTGGAACGGCTTGGCCGCCTCGGATTCGTCGTGCGGGGCAGCCACGGGGCATGTTACGGTGAATTGACCGGGCGAGTGCCACGGAGCGCCCGATTCAAGGAAGGATATAGCGGATCGCGCGGGACTTGATGTGACGGCTATCGCCCGGCGAGTCTGGAAACCTTCATGTCTTCCGCAGCCAGAGCGTGACAGACTGCTGTGGAGCAGAGCCTTGTCTTGTGTCCAATTGTTTAGCGGCTGGCCGCGATGTATGGTCAGGAGACTCTTTCTCAGCAGCGTCAACAAGTCCACAGCAGGTCTGAGGAGGTCCCAGATGAATCGGCATCTAATCTTGACCGTCGCCGCACTTTTCATGATCACGACGTCTGGCATTGCAGCGGAACCCGGTCCTTTGAACGGAACGTGGAAGGTTGTCGCGACTCGTCAAAGCGAAGAAAGTGACTGGCACGACACAGCGAAGGACTTGACGGTGCTAAAGCACATTACGGGATCACACTTTACCTTTGTGGCCATTGACAACGCCACCGATGAAGTCAAGTTGGCGTTCGGTGGGCGGTCAGCGGTGGAAGGTGACAAGTACGTCGAGACGGTAGACTATGGACCCAAGACTCTTTTGGAAACAATTGGCGGAAAGAAGCAGGTTTTCAGTTGGAGTGTTGACGGCAACATCTTCACTCTCGTGGGAACACTGACGAACTTCCGTTCGGCGCCTGCCACGCTCCGCTTCATGCTCCGCAGGAGTCTACGGTGGAATTGAAGTGACGCATCTCCAAAGATATCCACCGAGCACCGCCACCAGGGGATCCGTAAAGAGCTGTGGTGCGTGTATTCAAGGTCGCGATAGTCAACGTTGCCTCGAGGGTGTCAAATCGATGACCCCACACTATAATCTCGCGAAAAGTCTGTGACACTACTGGTAGGAGAGAAGGATGATTCGTACCACGATTGTCGCCACTGTGGCACTTGCTCTATGTTGTCAGCACGTCGTGGCTCAACAATCCGCGCCAATAGGTCAGGAAGGAGCGGCCGAAAAACATTTGCCGTTTCCCAGGAATTTCGATGCAACCCGTTACCTTGGAAAGTGGTACGAGGTAGCGCGTTTGCCTAATCCCGCACAGCCTGCCGAGACTCTCGCGGCTGCGGAGTACTCCGCCGGCGAGAACGAGGGGGAGGTCGTCGTCAAGAACTCGGCCTACACTGCCGAGGGCAAACTGATTTCCGCCATCAAAGGAAAAGCGCGGCTGTTGCCAAATGACCCACCCCGGCTGGCCGTCAGTTTTGGGCCGGTCGTTCCGAAGGAGCCCAATTACTACGTGATTCACGTCGACGAAGACTACCAACACGCCGTTGTTGGCACGCCCGATCGAAAGTCGCTCTGGATCCTGTCGCGAAAGGTACCCATTCCACAGGAAACCAGAGATTCGCTTTTCGAAATCGCGAAGGAGGCCGGCTTTGATACACGTAAGGTCATCGTGAGTAAGTGGAAATCGGATCGATAGATTCCTGGAAGATACCGAAATTTGATGTGGTTCGTTGAGCGTTATGCATTGAGTTGGACGGAAGACCATTCGGTGGAGTCGATGATGGGACGGGTGTTGGCAGTTGTTCTCGCGGTTTCTCTTGGGGCTCTTGGCGCATCGGCAGCAGCAGCGCAGGTCGCCGACGCGATCTATCACAACGGTTCGATTCTGACGATGGTCGGCGACACCCCGGTTTATGTGGAAGCACTCGCCATCAAGAATGGGAAGATCGCCTTCGTCGGTGACAAGGATGGAGCTCTTGGCATGAGGGGGGAAGCGACACGAGTGGTGGACCTCGACGGCAAGGCGCTGCTGCCAGGTTTTCTCGATGGTCACAGCCATTACATCAATTCATTGCTGGTCGCCAATCAGTGCAATCTTTACGCGCCGCCATCGGGACCGGGAAAGGATGTGCCCGGTATCATCGCTGAGTTGAAGAAGTTCGCTGGGGAACGAAAGATCCCTAAGGGTGAGTTCATCATGGCTTACGGCTATGATGACACGGTCATGCCGGATGGCCGATTGCTTAACCGGGATGATCTCGATGAGGCCTTTCCGGAGAACCCTGTCCGAGTCGATCATGTATCGATGCATGGCGGCGTGCTGAACAGCTTGGCGCTTGAAAAATACGGCATTAGCGCCAAGACCGAAACGCCGCCTGGCGGGATCATTGTTCGGAAGCCGGGAACGCAGGAGCCATGGGGGTTGATCATGGAGACTGCTTTTCTACCGATATTCGAACAGACAGAGCCCATGACAGCCCAGCAGGAGATCGACTGGACGCGCGCCGGTCAATTGCTGTATGCAGAGGCCGGCATCACGACCGCCCATGAGGGCGCAACTCATCTGCCGCAAATCCAGACTATCAAGCGCGCCTCGGATGCGGGGGCCAACATCATTGACATCGTTGCTTATCCCTTCATCACCGACGTCGACAATATTCTTGCCGAAGTTCCGCTGAGCGAATGGGGTCAGTACAACGATCGATTCAAGATCGGCGGTGTCAAGATCACACTTGATGGCTCCCCTCAGGGACGCACCGCATATTTCACGAAGCCGTACCTGACTGGCGGCCCGGGTGGTGAAGAGGACTGGACAGGTGAACCAACATTTCCGCAGGACCTGGCCAATCGGGGTTTCAAGAAAGTTTATGACCTGGGAGTGCCTCTCATCGCCCACTGCAATGGGGATGCCGCTATCGACATGTTCCTTGAGGGTTACGAATTCGCTCGGAACGGCGACTTCAGCAAGCCCTGGAACGTGACCACCATTCACACGCAGTTCCTGCGCAAGGACCAGATCCCGAAGTTTGTGGAATACAAGATTCGGCCATCTTTCTACACATTGCACACTTACTACTTCGCCGAGGCCCACCTCGCCAACCGTGGACGAGAGCAGGCGATGTACATTAGCCCGATGCGAGATGCGATCGATGCGGGATTGCGGCCGACGAATCATACGGACTTTGTGGTCGCGCCGCTGGACCAGATGATGATGCTTTGGTCGGCCGTCAATCGGATCTCGCGAGGCGGGGCTGAAATCGGTCCTGACCAGAGGGCGACCGCCTATGAGGGCCTGAAGTCGATGACGGTGTGGGCAGCGGAGCAATACGGAGAACAAGAGACGAAAGGAACGCTCGAAGTAGGCAAACTGGCCGATCTCGTCATCCTTGACAAGGATCCGCTCATGATTGATCCAATGGCGATCAAGGACATCCATGTTGTCGAGACGATCAAGGAAGGCGTGACGATTTTCCCGATGCCGACCGAAGGCTTCGGGAAAATCAAGCCCACGGTTGCTTCTGACCTGACCGTGTCGTGGCGGAGACATATCTGCGACATGGCGGGAGTCAACACGGCGGCAGGCAAGACTTGGGTCCTTGCGACGCTTAATGGCACGAGGGTTGATGCGGTCAAGCCTCCAACCATGAGATTTGAGAAAGGCAAGCTTGAAATTTTTGGCGGAATCAATCAGCTGACGGGGTCTTACGCCCTGGTGCACGACACCGTCACCATGAGCAACCTGATCAGCACGCGCAAGGCGGGCCCGCCTGAGCTAATGGAGTTGGAACGAGAACTGGCTGCGACGCTTTCGATTGTCGATGGCTTCCATGCACACGGGAACCAACTCTCGCTACTCCGTGGACAAACCACCGTCGCGACCTTTCAGGCCGCAGAGTAAGAATCAATCAACCCAACCCTCAACTTTGAAAGCTGAACTGCTCTTATGAAACATCGCCTGATTTTGACGTTCACCGTTTTGCTCTGTCTGTTGTCACCCCGATTATTCGCTCAGGAGAAGCCAAACATTTTGGTGATCATGGGAGATGACATCGGCTATTGGAACGTCAGCTACAACAATTCGGGGATGATGGGCTACCAAACGCCCAACATCGATCGACTTGCTGCCGAAGGGATGCGATTCACTGACTACTACGCCCAGCAAAGCTGCACGGCCGGTCGGGCAGCGTTCATCACGGGACAGGCGCCGGTTCGGACGGGGTTAACGAAAGTGGGTGTCCCCGGCGCACGGGTGGGGATTCAGAAGGAGGATCCGACTCTAGCTGAACTATTGAAACCACTTGGGTACGCAACGGGTCAATTCGGAAAAAACCACCTAGGTGACCGTGACGAATTCCTGCCGACCAACCACGGGTTCGACGAGTTTTTCGGCAACCTCTATCACCTCAACGCGGAGGAGGAACCCGAGAATGAAGATTACCCTCGAAATCCCGAATTTCGAAAGCAATTTGGACCGCGCGGAGTGATTCACAGCTACGCCGACGGCCGCATCGAAGACACCGGTCCACTCACAAAAAAGCGGATGGAGACGGTCGATGACGAGTTCCTGTCAGCGACCACCGACTTCATCGAAAGAAGCCACAAGGCGAACAAGCCCTTCTTCGTTTGGTTCAATAGCACCCGCATGCACTTTTATACGCACATCAAACCCGAGCATCAGGGTTTGTCAGGACCGAACGGCAACTTCTACACCGACGGAATGGTGGAACACGACCAGCAGGTTGGCACCTTGCTGAAGCAACTTGATGATCTGGGAATCAGTGACAATACGATCGTCATCTACACGACGGACAATGGGCCACACTTCAATGAATGGCCTGATGGGGGAATCACTCCTTTTCGCGGCGAGAAGAATACGAATTGGGAGGGAGCGTTCCGCGTTCCATGCGTGGTCCGTTGGCCTGGTAAGATCAAGCCAAACTCGATTTCCAATTCGATCATGGCACACACCGACTGGGTCCCTACGCTGCTCGCCGCTGCCGGTGAGCCGGAAGTCAAAGAGAAACTGCTAGACGGCTATGTGGCCGGTGACACAGAGTACAAGGTTCATATCGATGGCTACAACTTCCTGCCGTACTTGACCGGTCAGGCGACGGAGTCTCCCCGACGTGGGTTCTTCTACTTTAGCGACGATGGCGATTTCCTCGCGATTCGCTGGGATGACTGGAAGATCGTTTACATGGAGCAGAGAGCGAAACAGTTTGATGTCTGGCGCGAACCCTTTGTAAAGCTGCGTACTCCGAAAATCTTCAACCTCAGGCGTGATCCGTTCGAAAGAGCAGACACCGACTCGAACAACTACAACCACTGGTGGAGTCAACGCGTGTTTGTGATCACGCCGGCGCAGGCAGCCGCAATGAAATTCCTGCAGACTTACAAGGAGTTTCCTCCGCGTCAGAAACCAGCCGCGTTCAATCTGGATGAAGTCATGCGCGAAATGGAGCAGCAGATCGGCGGCAAGTGAAAGGCAGGGGTATGTAGACTGCAATCTCCCGACTGCTCAAGCACTCCTGCGAAACTTCATCACCTTTTTTTGGTTGGCTTCTCTCTCCGAAGCCAACCCTGGGGGTTGGGACCGAAAGAGCGAAGCCAACACCCGTTAACCCAGTCTGCGCGAGACAGCGAGACAGCCGAGAGTTTGGGCCAGACTCGGGGCGTCGGAGGGCCAAGCGGGTGAATGCGCCGGGTCGCGCGCGATGTTCGGAGAGAGACTCTGGTCATCTCCAGCAAGTCGCAAACCCTTGCGAATCCAGAGGATAACTCGCTGACTCTCACCAAGAGCGCAAAACAAAACCCCACGGTCGCGTCATTTCGCTACCTTGGGGTTGAAGTTGCGGGAACGGAATTCAAACCGGTGACTGCGGGGTTATGAATAGGCCAAGTGTGCCGCTGCTTGAATCAGATCGTCCTCGCCGCCATTCCCACGTCGAAGGGGAGTGATCGCTTCAGATTGAGAGACTTGGGAGGTGCCTGAAGCTGGTGCGCAGGGGTTGGCAAGGAGGCCGTGATCGAGCCGTCGGAGCGACTGTCCCAAGATCTTCGAGCCTCTCATGAAACGGAACTTGCTAACGAGCAACCGTTGCACGTCGTTAGCGCTTGGCTAGGCAACACCGAGAAGGTCGCCAGCAAGCACGACCTGCAAGTCCCCGACTCGCACTTCGAACGGGCCCAGCGTGCCAAAATCGGCGCTGCAACTTGGCAGAACGCGCAAAGACCGGAGCCGCAGAAATCGGCCGTCAATTGCACCGACTCGCAAGAAACAAAAGAACCGACGTAGATTACGTCGCAGGTGACGATCATCCCGACGGTTAGCGAATTGGCTGAAGCACCCCCTAGGGGAGTCGAACCCCTGTCTTCGGACTGAGAATCCGATGTCCTGGGCCACTAGACGAAGGGGGCAGTAGCCGGAAGCTCCCCATCGTAGCAAATCGGAGCAGTCCGCCAAGCCCTCTCGGCGGCAGCTCGCGCTTCTCTTCTGCCTGCATGTCAGCTTCTGCGGAATCGGGGTGGGGTCGGAAAAGTCAACCGGATGATTGTGGGGAATCCCTGTTGGGCGACCAGGGGCCGAGGAACCGAAGATTGACGAACACGGAATTCCGATTGTCGAGGGGAAGACAGATTCTGGATTGGCGAGTTGAGAACCGCGAGGAATGGGAAATTGCTGCGGGCCGGATTGCATCGATCTCGCGCGTAGGTGGACACCGCCCGCAACCGACCCCCGGTCCCCTTCTCCGTGCCCTCAGCAATCGGCACTCCTTGGTCGCCACTCTCCGGCTCCTCTGCCTCTGTCCCTCCCCTCGTCATTCAGAACTCCTTGTTCGTCACTCTCCGGCTCCTCCGCCGCTCCAAGTCGGGGGCATGCTGGCCGCGTGCGCCGAATCCGGAACATTCAAGCTGCAACCGCTTTGTGCGACCGTGTGGTCATTGCCCGGCGACGACAGAGAAGCCGACTTGAGACAATTCGGCCTACGAAAGACAAGTGGGCCTCCGGACGCAGGGATGACCACACCGGGGTGCCGACCAAAGCAGATGCTGGCGTGCCGCTGGTCACCGTCAAAGGTCATCCGTCTGCGACGATATGACTTGCGAATGCCAGCAGAGGCAGCAGGCGTCAAGACGTCAGAAGAGGGATTCGTATGTCCGGGAACGCCGTGTACCGGAGTGCCGATCCACGGCGGCCGGCACGTGAACGACCGTTTTCCCAAGATTTACTGATTCGACTTTGACGATTGCGCCGATTTTTCTGGTCGAGTGCCTTGGGAGCGCCCCGGGCAGGCGTACGGCATTTTCCGGAGGGGAGGACTCGTGAGTCGATCCGAACGCAGCAACATTCGATCCATTGGTATTGCGTTGGAAACTGTCGGCTGGCCGCTCTTTTGGGGCGCACTCGCCACGTTCGCCTACTATTTCGCCCTGCGGCAGGATTGGATTGCTTCGCCGTTGCTGGTGCGCTACACGGCGGGACACCCCGTGGAATACATCGAGATGGGGTTGTTCTTTACCGGCTTGGCCGCCATCGTGCGGCGTGGCTGGCGTGCCGTGTTGCAACTCACGCTGGCGCAATCGGTCCGACTGAAGGCATCGTCGGGCGAAGGACAAGCTTCGGAAGAAGCCGAGCAGTTGCTGGCGCAGCTGGCCGCGCTCTCGGGCCCGCTTCGTCGCTCGGCCGTCGTGCGGCGACTGGAAGCGGCGCTATCGCATGTGCGCCGGCAAGGAACGGCCGATCAACTGGACGAGGAACTCAAGTACCTGGCCGACGTGGAAGCGGAGCAGACGTACGAAGCGTACGCGCTGGCGCGCATGATCATCTGGGCCACGCCGATGCTGGGCTTTCTGGGAACGGTGATCGGAATCACGTTGGCGCTGGGAGATCTCTCGCCCGAGGCACTCGTGAATTCGCCCAAAGAAGCGATGGAGGGCCTCCTGGCCGGCTTGAGTGTTGCCTTCGACACCACAGCGCTGGCCCTGTCGCTATCGATGATCCTGATGTTCGCCCAATTCCTCGCCAATCAGTGGGAAACGCAGTTGCTCACCGTGGTTCAGCGGGTCGCCAGCGAAGAGCTTGGACACCGCTTTCATCGCGTGGGCACGTCCCGCGACCCACAAATCGCCGCCGTCCAGCGCATGACACAGACAGTCGTTTCGGGGATGGAGACGCTGGTACGCCGTCAAAGTGACGTCTGGAAGGCAACGATGGACCAGGCGCATCAGCAGTGGTTGCAGCTGATCGACGGCGCGAGCAACACGATGCAGACCGCGGTGACCAGCGCGCTCCAGAAAAGCCTGGAATCCCACACGGCCCACTTGTCGCAGCTGGAACAGGCTGCCGAAACGCGTTCCGCACGTCAATGGGAGCAGTGGCAGCAAGCTGCCGCTCAGTCGGCACAACAAGCCAAGGATCAACAAACCGAACTGTCACGACAGGGTGACGTGCTCCTGCAGGTTCTCGAAGCCACAGGACAGATCATGAATCTTGAACAGGCGTTGAATCAGAATCTGCGGGCGCTGGCCGGTGCCAAGAACTTTGAAGACACGGTCATGAGTCTCTCCGCCGCAATCCATCTGTTGAATTCTCGGTTGGGAAAACCGGTCGCCCGTGATGCTCAAGTGCAGCTGGACAAGCTGCGTCAGGAGCGCGCCGCATGAGACGCCGCCGATCGGTTCGACGAGACGACGGCATCACCTTGTTCCCTTTCCTGGCCGTATTGATCTGCACGATGGGCTCGTTGATTGTCCTGCTCGTCGTCATGGTTCAGCAGGCAAAGGCCAATGCGGTCGACGTATCTCGGCAACGGGCCGCCCATCGCGCCGAGCAGGAACGACGGCAGCAGGCAGATCAGGAACAAGAGCGGCGCGCAGCCGAAGACCTGGAGTGGCAGCTTCAAGTCCTCCGCGGATCGCGAGAGCAAACCGCGGTCCAATTGGAGGACCGTCGGCGAGAATTAAGCCATCTGGAGGACGTCATCCGAGATTTGGAACAGCAGCTTCAGTCCCTAGCGACTGAAGCGAAGCAGATCAAACAGCGCCATCCGCTCGACCAGCAGGGCTTGGTCGATACGCAGCAGAAGATTGATGATCTCAAGCGGAAAATTGAACAGAAGCGGAAGGAAGTCGACGCAACCCGAGAACGCCTGGAAACGCAGGAGCCTTCCTACGCGATTGTTCCGTACGAAGGCCCGCATGGGACACATCGTCGGCCGATCTTCGTGGAGTGCCTCGAAGATCGCATCGTACTCCAGCCGGAAGGGATCGAACTCCGGGCGGACGATTTTCGAGAACCGATTACCGATGACAATCCGTTGGCATCCGCCTTACGCGCGAAACGCGAGTATCTGGCTGATGTACTCCAGGAGGATGATGGCCACCCCTATCCGCTACTCGTCGTGCGTCCGGATGGGGCTCGTGCCTACGCCGCTGCGCGAGCCGCAATGAAATCGTGGGAAGCGGAGTTCGGGTATGAACTGGTCGACGCAGCCCTGCCGCTTGAATATCCGGCCGTCGATCCAGCGCTCACCGCGTTGATGCGTCGAGCCGTGGATCAATCCCGCGCGCGAAGGAAGTACCTGCAATCGATCGCTCCCGCACGATTCGGCCGACCCGACTCCGTCCTCCGTCCGTCCCACCGCGGCGGCTTCGAGAGTCAACCGGCCGCATCGTCCTTTGGCTCCCCGGGGTCGGGCGAGAAACCGAGTGCGGTGGTCCAAGCCGATCCAGCCGGCAATCCCTCGGGAACCGTAATGGGCGACGAGAACTGGGGCCAACCGGGCCCCACTTCCCCAAGCGGGGAGCCGGGCGACTCAGTATACGGACCTGAGGATGCCCCGGAATTTGGCTTTCCCAGCCAGGGGAAGGCAACGGACCCGACGGCCGCGTCCGATCCGCTCGATTCGCGCGCCGGTGAGGGAACCCACGCAGGAAGCACGCGTTCCTCCGACCGGATGAGTGAACCGTCTTCTCGTCCGCCAGACGCCCGCTTCGCGCGTCGCACGAAAACGTCGTCCGACGGCAGGACAGAGGACGCCGCGTCATCCTCCGCCCCCGCCGGACCCGGTGGACCGTCCGCCGCCGGTGGAAGTGAATCTGCAGGTTCCGGCTCCGGTGGCGCGCTCGCACCCCAGGCGCAGTCCGCAACCGTGAGTCTGTCGGAAAGCCGTGGCCGCGACTGGGCACTACCCGAAAGCGCGCTCGGAGCGACGGGAATTACACGTCCGATCCGTATTGCCTGTCGCGCCGATCGCCTCGTTCTCCTGCCCGAGGACCGTGGCAAGGAGAAACCGCAGGTCCTGCGGGTCGAAGGGCAACTCGAGGAACAGTTGGACAACCTGGTGTCGCAAGTCTGGGAACGAATGGAGGGTTGGGGCATCGCCGGACCCGGAATGTACTGGAAACCAACCCTGATGGCCGAGGTCGCTCCGGATGGAGAACAACGCTACGCCGAGCTGACTCGGCTGCTGCAGAACAGTGGGATTACCGTGAAGAGGAAACCGTAGCGTGAGCATTCGACGCACTCGTCCACGCGAAAACGAGGGCCCCGGCCAGGACTCGTTTCTCGATATTGTTGCCAATCTGGTCGGAATCCTGGTGATCCTGATCACGGTCATTGGTGTCCGCGCGCAGGATGCGTGGGTCGAATCGTCAAACGACACGACGAAGGAAGTTCCCACTGCGACCGCCCCACAAGTTACCGCGACCCAACAGGAACTCGAGAATCTCACGCGGAATGTACATGAAATCCAGCAACAAGCGGCCCAACTGCAGCAATTGACGGAAAACCGCCGTCGCGAGCGACAACGACTGCAGGTCCTTTTGACGGTTGCGCGCCGCGAGCTGGACACGCAGCAGGAACAATTGGACGCAGGCCATCAGCGCGAACTGCAGCTGCAGCGTCAGCTCCGCGGCCTGTCGACAGAACTGGCGGAACTGACCGATCAGGAGCAGACGTTGGAGCAGATTCAGCAGCAACCGATCGTGCTGGAACATGTGCCGACGCCCCTGGCCGAAACGGTCTTCGGAACCGAGGAGCACTATCGACTGAAGAATGGCCGACTCGCCTACGTTCCTTTGAACGCACTCACAGAAATGCTTCGCCGCGATGCACCCCGCAGCGCGGATCGGCTCCGAAACGTACCCCAGATCACAGAGACGATCGGCCCGGTTCAGGGTTTTCATTTGCGATACACGTTGCGCCGCCGAAGTGTCGCGCAACTGACGAACGGAGGTGCTGTGGTCCGCCAACTCGCCGAATTGGAGCGGTTTGTGCTGCTGCCGATCTCCGAGGAGTTTGGCGAGCCACTGGAGACGGCCTTGTCAGCCAACTCGCAGTTCCGTCAGCAACTAGCGGCCTACCGCCCTGGAGAAACGGTTCTGACGATTTGGACCTACCCGGACAGCTTCATCGAGTTCAGTCGACTGAAACGCTGGTTGTTCGACCAAGGTTTTTCGACGGCAGCGCGGCCTTTGCCGGACGACCAACCGATTAGCGGATCTCCCAGCGGCAGTCGGTCGGCCGCCCAATAACGCGCCGGTTACGATCTCGGCACGTTCGGACCGGTGCGCGGGCTGCCGACGCGGATCCCACGGTTCTCGATGATCGCTTCCAGCCGATTGCGCAGATCGGGATCCAGCAAATCCCGATCGTTCCAGACCTCGGTCAGTTTTTCTGAGAGCGGCTCCATTTCGTTTCGCTGATCGTGAACCAGCGCCTGGCCGGCCAGGCCAATGGCGCGGAATTCCCGCTCGGTCGGCGGCAGGCTCGCGAGTTCCGCGAACGCTTCGTACGCCCGGTCCCATTGCTGTCGGTCCAGGTAGAACAGACCGAGCTGGTGAAGGGTCCGCCGCCACTGATACATGTTCTCGAGGCTCTCTTCCGGCGGGTAGTACTCCTTCACACTCAACCACGCCGATTCCGTATTCTTGAAGACGGCGTAGATATACTGTGCTTCTGCGGTCGGCTTGCGATCGACAATCTGTGCCTGTTCCGGGTCCGGCTGGAGCAGCGGTCCGGACCAGGTCAGTCGCGCCAGCAGGCCACCGCCGATCAATGCCGCCAGCAGAATCGCAAGTACGACGCCGCGTCGACGCCCCCGCTTGACCTGCATCAAGGCCTGGGTCTCCATCAGGGACTGCAATTGGCGTGTGACGTCGAGTTCCCCCGTGATCGCGTCGGACCCCTCCTCCGGCAGCGCATCCGCCTCCAAGGGCAGGTGATAATCGGCGCCTTCGACTTTCAGCATCCGCAGGTCACGCAACAAGTCCGCTGCGCTGCGATAACGGTCTCGAGGTTTCTTCGCAAGCAACCGCTGCACGATATCGCACAGCTCGGCGGGTAGGTCGGGCCGGAGCTTCGCGATGTCGGGAGGCGCCTTCTGGAGGTGCTGGATGGCGATACTCAAGGGGGTATCGCCCTCAAAGGGCGGATGTCCCGCCATCATGTAGAAGGCGGTCACCCCGCAGGAATAGAGATCGCTGCGGGCATCCAGGGCCTTTCCTTCGACCTGCTCAGGACTCATGTAGAGCGGAGTCCCCATGGTCAAGCCGATCTGCGTCAGTTCCGGTTTCGTCGGATCGAGTACGCGGGCCAGGCCAAAGTCCGCGACTTTCACCTCCCCGCTGGGCATGATCAGGATGTTCTCTGGCTTGATGTCCCGATGGACAATGTTCTCCTGACCCGCCTTGTTGAGTGCCGCCGCGGTTTGACGCAAGATGGAGACGATCCTCGGCAGCTCGAGTGGCCCACAGCGCGACACGAGCTGTTTGACCGTCTGGCCCTGAACGTATTCCTGCGCAATAAAGTGAATCCCATCGACGCAGCCGACCTCGTAAATCTGCACAATGTTCGCATGAACGAGCGCCGCAGCCGCGCGCGCCTCATTGTGAAAACGGCGCACGTAATCCTCTTGGGCCGACAGTTCACGGCGAAGGACTTTGACCGCAACCCGGCGATCGAGCGACTGCTGTTGCGCCAGATAGACGTCGGCCATCCCTCCCCGTCCGAGCAGACGGATGAGCAGAAAATCTCCCAACCGCTGGTTGGCGAGATTTTCGGGAGTCGGATGCACCGACGAGTCTTCGCTCATACGCTTCCCCATTTCCCTGTCGTTCGGTCCCTGCCCGCTGGACAGTTCAGTATGGCGGGCGGGCAGGGGAACCGCAACAACGACGCGTCGACGTCCGTGCACCCCAACTGCTGTCAAGCGACGAATGCATTCGCCTACGCCCGGGTGCATGTCCGCTTCTTTTGATTTGACCTGCGATTCGAAAGCTAAGCAGGAAGACCTGGAGGTTGTGCGACGTCTCCGTTGGATGACCTGGGGCGGAAGAGCCGCCGCTGGACACCCAACAGGAACTTTCACCTCCACGATTCTTCCGCTGAGTTTTCCGACCGTAGCGCAAGTCGGGAGAAGCTGACATGCACCCCCGCGCCCCCCATCACTTTCATCCCTCTTGTGGCGTTTCGCCAATCCTCCGTATACTCCCCCGCCCCGGATTGACGACGGCCTTGTCGAATCCGATGAGCGACCAGTGGGAGCACATTGCAGCCCACGGAGCGTGTTGATCCGTCGACGGCGGGACGGCGCACCGAAAAATCTCCGGCCGACGACAACATCCGATGTAAGGAACGATTCGTTTAACCCGCAGCCGCCAGGCGAGGTTCGTTGAACCATTGGGCATCGCCCGGCGTGGAGCCGCACATCTGCTGAGTTTATGGCCCATTGCAGGCGCATCCACGAGAAGACCTCGCCTGGCGGCTGCGGGTTAAACGAATGTTTACCGATGTAACCCCGGCGCGAAGGGAAAGGAGTCTCTATGCGTAGGACCATTTGCTGTCTGCAGGTTCTCCTGACCTTCGCGAGTATGATCGGTCGGTTCGACCGTGCCGCGGCGCAGCCACCCGCGCCTGCTCCGGGAACGCCCTCTTCGGTGACGTCGTCCGCCGCCCCGGCAAGCTCTCCAACTTCAACACCCCGCGGTCCGACAGGATCCACACGTTTGCCCGCCGACGGGGGGCAAGTCTGGCAGGAATATGACATTCGCCCGTTTGTGACGCGAGTCGAGGGGCTGACGGATCCGGAACAGACGATTGTGGAATGGATTCTTCGCGAAACGGGCACGGAAACTTGGATTCGGCCGCCGGCCGGCATGCTCGTGGCCGAACGAGATCGAATTCGCGTCTATCACACCCCCGAGGTCCAAACAAAGGTTGCCGGGGTGGTCGAACGATTCGTGCGTCCGGACCTGGTCTCCTATGGGGTCACCGTCCGCATCCTGACGCTGGAAAGTCCGAACTGGCGTTCGCTCGCCCTGCCCTATCTGCGCCCGGTTCCCATTCAATCGCCGGGTGTGGAGGCGTGGTTAATTTCGAAGGAACATGCGGCCATGCTGCGGGCACATCTGAAAGGCCGCGTGGACTATCGTGAGCACAGCTCCGCCAACCTTCGCATCCAGCACGGACAGTCGCATACGATCGAACAGAAGATCCCGCGGAGCTTCCCGCAAAGCGTAATCCTGACACCGGAGCAGTATCCCGGATACCAGGTGCAAATGGGGGAGATTTCTGAAGGCTTTTCGCTGGAGATCAGTCCGCTGGCGACGGCCGACGGTCGCATGATGGAAGCGATGATTCGTTGCAGCGCGGATCAGATCGAACAACTGAGCCCACTGCCGATCGACCTGCGGTCGGCAGGCTTCCCCTCGGGCAGTGCCCAGATCGAGATCCCCCAAGTGGCAAGTTGGCGACTGCAGGAACGACTTCGCTGGCCCGTCGAAGAGGTGTTGGTACTCAGTCGAGGCCTCGTCGCCATGCCCGGATTAAAACGGACTGCCTGGAGCGGACTGACTCCCCTACCCTCCGGCCCGGCCCCTCGGGCGGACGCCTTGCTGATGCTCGATTGTCGCACCGAAAGCTCCGCGGGCATGGCGGGAGCACCGGAACGTGCCACGGTGGGACGCCTAAACTACCACGGACGTTACTAGAAGCCGGAATCTCTTTTCTCGTTTACCCCCTTTTCCCGTTCCCAGGATTCCGCAACTCTATGTAGAATTCAGCGGTCCTCTCGCGAGCGGCATCGAGAGCGAATCGGCTTCAGGAACGCAATTGCCGAACGGAAACGAATGGTTGCATTGATGAACCGACGGGTTGTGATTACCGGGTGCGGAGTCATCTGTCCGCTCGGCAGGACCAAAGACGAATTATGGGCCGGCCTGCTGCAAGGTCGCAGCGGTGTCACCTCCCTGACATCGCTGCCCACCGGCGCGCTGCCGCTTCGCTTTGGCGGGGAAGTCGTCGATTTCACGGGGAAGATCGACGACTTTGGTCCCCTGGATCCGAATCGGAAGAAGACGATTCGGAAGGGGCTGAAAGTCATGTGCCGCGAGATCCAGATGGGGGTCGCCGCCGCACAATGGGCACTCCATGATGGGCAGCTGGATCCCGCTTCTTGCGATCCGGATCGAGCCGGCGTCTCCTTCGGGGCCGACTACATCATGACGTTGCCCGATGAGTTCGCGACCGGTGTTCGGGATTGCCTGGATGAAGCCGGCGACTTTCGGTATGAGCGATGGTCGGAAAAGGGCATGCCCAATGTGACGCCACTCTGGCTATTGAAGTACCTGCCGAACATGCCGGCCTGCCACGTTGCGATCTACAACGATTTCCGAGGCCCCAACAACAGCATTACGGTGCGAGAAGCTTCGGCGAATCTGGCTGTCGCCGAAGCCTATTCCATGATCCTGCGGGGCCAAGCCGACGTCATGCTGGCGGGAGCAACGGGCAGCCGCATCCATCCGCTGCGGACCGTCCACACGGTCCTGCAGGAACAGCTCGCCCTGGAGAGCGATGCGCCGGAACGTGCGTCGCGGCCCTTTGATCTTCACCGTCAGGGGATGGTGGTTGGGGAAGGCGCCGCCGTGCTTCTGCTGGAGGACGCCCAGGCAGCCGAAAAACGTGGAGCGGAAATACTCGGCGAAGTTCTCGGGTACGGCGCCTCGGCCGCACTCGACCGCCAAGCCGTCGCGCTGCGCGATCGCGCCTTGAAGAATGCGATCATTCAGGCGCTGAAATCGGCCCGGTTGACCCCCGATGACATCGGCCACGTCCACGCCCACGGGCTGAGTACACTGCGCTGCGACATCGCCGAAGCACAGGCTATTCAGGATGTATTCCGGGAGCGGAAGGAACCGGTCCCCGTTACCGCCGCCAAGAGCTACTTTGGAAACCTCGGCGCGGCCGGAGGAATGGTTGAGCTTGCCGCGAGCATGATGGCGATTCAGCAGGGGACACTGTTCCCAACCCTCAATTACGAGACACCGGATCCCGCATGCCCCGTCGATGTCGTGCACGAGCTCGGTCGGCCCGCCGGTGCGAACGTCCTGAATCTGAATGTCACCCCCCAAGGTCAAGCCAGCGCCGTGATCGTGGGGCGGTTTGCACCCTGACCGGTACGGTAACGCGGGAAATGGGTGCTGCCGCGCTCGCGTCAAGAAATCGCATGTTGGGATGACCTCCTCGGGCGAACGAGCCGGAGATTGACGAACAAGGAGTTCCGATTGCTGAGGGGGAGACAGGTTTTCGATTGGCGAGTTGAGAGCTGCGAGGCACGGGAAATCTAGGTGGATCTCAGCCGGCCCCCTCGTCGCTGCCCGCAACAATCGGAACTCCTTGCGCGTCAATCTCCCGTTCCTCCGCCCCTCAGGAATCGGAGCTCCTTGTTCGCCAATCTTCGGTTCTTCTGCCCCTCGACAATCAGAACTCTTTGCGCGTCAATCTCCGGTTCCTCTGCCCCTCGACAATCAGAACTCCTTGTTCGCCAATCTTCGGTTCCTCCGCCCCCAGCCGTTCGACAGGGACTTCAACCCGCACGACGCTCCTGCTGACATTTCTGCGACCCTTGAGATTCACGCAATCCCTGACATGCGCCCGGGACCGTGGCCCCTTCGCACCGCTCCGCTCCAGGTTGACACTCTTCCCATGCACGGATATGCTGTCGGGATTCGGCGTGTAACTAAAGCTATGGTGTAGAAGGATTTTCGAGCGTCCGGCCGACTGAGGCTCCCCTCCACAGGGCGGAGCGAGGGGGGATCCCTTTGGCCGAGCTCGACCCAGCGCAATCGGCGATTGGCAACGGCCCGACAGCCACGGGCGTCAACGATCGCCCGGACAACCAACGGGTACTATGAATCCAAACGAAGTGCTGCGAATCGTCGACGCGATTCACCGCGACAAGAATATTGACAAAGAGATCGTCTTTCAGGCGATCGAATCGGCGCTCGTCTCCGCGGCACGGAAGAACTACGGAGACGAGGCCCAGGTCGAGATCCATATCGACCGCCAGGACGGCTCGATTCAGGGAAGTTGTGACGGCGTCCCACTCGATCCCGAGGAGACGGTGGGTCGCATCGGTGCTCAGACAGCGAAACAGGTGATCATTCAGAAGATTCGCGAAGCAGAACGGGACGCCCTTTTCGACGAGTACCATTCCCAGATGGGACAGATGGTGAGCGGCGTCGTTCAGCGGAACGAGGGCCGCGCAACGACCGTTTCCTTGGGTAACGTGGAGGCAATTCTGCCGCGCGGTGAACAGATCCCGGGGGAATCACATCACGCAAATGAACGGGTCCGGGCAACCGTATTCGATGTTCGCAAGGAAGGGAGTCGTGTAAAAGTCGTCCTGAGTCGGACGCGTCCCCATTTGGTACAGCGACTCTTCGAGCAGGAAATCCCTGAGATCGCCGAAGAGGTCATCGAGGTGCGGGCGATTGCACGCGAGCCTGGGTATCGCAGCAAGGTGGCCGTCAGCAGTGCGGATCCCCGCGTGGATTGCGTCGGAGCTTGTGTCGGTGTGCGGGGGAATCGGATCAAGAATATCGTCGACGAATTGGCGGGCGAACGCATTGACATTGTCCGCTGGAGCGACGATATGCAGGTCCTGATCCCGAATGCGTTACAGCCGGCCGAGGTTGACGAGGTGATCCTGTGCAAGATGATGGGTCGAGCGATCGTGCTCGTTCGCGAAGACCAGCTGTCTCTGGCCATTGGTCGCCGCGGACAGAACGTGCGGCTGGCCAGCAAATTGTGCGGCTGGGACATCGAGATCATGACCCAGGATGAACTGCAAGAGCAGATTGAGAGTGCCGTCGCGGGCTTCTCTGCCATCGAGGGTGTCTCGGATGAACTGGCGGAACGTTTGGTCGGCGAAGGTTTCCTGTCGTACGACGATCTGTCGGTGATTGAGCCGGATGACCTGATGGAGATGGGACAATTGAGTCAAGAACAAGTCGACCTGATTGTCGGGCAGGCAGACATGAAGGCCGAGGAAGCAGAACAGGCGGCCGCCGCCGAGCGCCGTCGGCTGCGAGAGCAGGAGCGAATTGAGCGCGCCACGGCGGAAGCGGAAGCGTTGGAACAGGCAGGAGCGGCAGCGGAGGAAACTGCGGAGGAAGGAGTGGAACTCGGCGAGACGCCTGATAAACTGAGTCCATCCGAGTCACCGTCGGAGAGCGCCGAATCGGGATCCTCCGACTCGGACGGCGCGGCACACGCCGAAGCCAACGGGGATGCCAACAATCCCCAGGACCAGCCGCCGCAGCAAGTCTCTGAGACGGGCACGCCAGACGCGACGATCCGCGAACGCGAGTCGTAGCGATTTCTTGCGGGGGGGCCGGTGGCGATTCCTCGTCCCCGGCCATGCCGACGACTGTCCTGTGGACTGTGATCGAACTGCAGGTAGGACAACCGACGGCCCCAGATGACCATCGCAAGTGGGGAGAATGGACCATGGGCTAGGCGCGAGGACAACGTGAAAACGCACCGCCAGGCCGGAAGCCACGGGGTGTGGGAGAGTAAGGAGGGCAGACGTGCCCATTCGGATCTACGCATTAGCGAAAGAATTGAAAATTGACAGCAAGGAGCTCGTCGAGGTCTGCATCAAGGCAGGCATCACGGGCAAAGGGTCTGCCTTGGCTAGCTTGACCGACGAGGAAGTCGAGAAGGTCAAGAGCTACGTTCAGAGCGGAAAACGATCCGAAGCGGCGGCTCCCATTCGTCCGTCCCGTCCCGGCACCGCCACGCCTGGGCCGTTCAAGCGGGAGGACTACATCGCACCGGGCGGGGGCCGCGGCAGCGAAACCAAACCCGCTCCTCCCGCCGTCGAAAAACGGGAGCCACCGAAGGAGACTCCGCAAGACGCGCCGAAGGAGGCGCCCAAAGCTCCCGTCAAGAAAGAACCTGTGGTCCGGGTCGCCGCCATCCCTCAAACTCCGCCCCAAAAAACGTCGCCCGCGAAAACCGATGAGCCGGCTCCTCAAAAGCCGATCATGACGCTCCCCGCGGAAGCGATTCGCAACGCGAAATCGGGCAGCCGCGCACCGCTGGAACAATTCACCCGGCAGCAAGACAAGAAACGCGATCGAGATCGACCACGCGAAGCGAAGCGGGACGAGAGTCCTCCGGGACCGTCTGCCGAGCCTTCGACCACGCCGGCGAAAACAACGACGCGGGACCACCGCAAGAAACGCGAGGGTCGCGCGGGCGAGGAAGAGCGCGAAAGTAAGCTGGCCGGGATGGCCAGCACGCGTGCTGCCCGACAGCAAAAACGCCGACGGACCCAGACGGTTGGCTCCGAAGACGACGAAACGGAAGTTCGTCGGCGGCGCCGTCGTCTGACGCGGAAGGGCACCAACACGGCGGCTCCAAGAAAAGGAAAAGTCACCATCGAACTACCATGTACCGTACGCGGTCTGTCGGAGGCCACCGGCGTGCCCACGCCGGCAATCCTGCGAACGCTGCTGCAGCTCGGGAAAATGCTGACCATCAACCAGGAAATCGACCCCGAACTGGCGGAACTCGTCGCCGCGGAACTGAACATGGAGGTCGAGTTCCATCACGCCGAATCGTTGGAAGAGCAGGTGCTGGCCGAGGTGGAAGCCGTAGAGGACGCACCCGAGTCTCTCCGCCCGCGTGCTCCCGTGATCACCTTCCTGGGGCATGTCGATCATGGAAAGACGTCGCTCCTGGACAGCATTATCGGGATCAATGTCGTATCCGGAGAAGCAGGGGGCATTACCCAGCACATTCGGGCCTATAAGATCGTCAAGGATGGCCGCGAAATCAGTTTCGTCGATACGCCGGGTCACGAGGCGTTTACGGAAATGCGTGCCCGCGGCGCTCATGTGACCGATATCGCCGTGCTGGTTGTTGCCGCGGATGACGGAGTGATGCCGCAAACCGAGGAAGCGATCAGTCACATCCGCGCCGCCAACGTTCCAATCGTTGTGGCGCTGAACAAGTGCGATCTCCCGGGTGTGGATCTGAACCGTGTCATGCAAGGACTATCGACGCATGGTTTACTGCCTGCCGAGTGGGGTGGCGAGGTGGAAGTCGTGCGGACAAGTGCGGTGACGGGCGAAGGGCTCGACACGTTGCTGGAAACCTTGCTCCTGACCGCGGACCTGCACGAATACCAGGCGAATCCCGCGCGGGCGGCCATGGGAACGTGTTTGGAAGCGGAGCAGGAAGGCAATCGTGGAGTCGTGGCAAAACTGATCGTGCAGAAAGGGACGCTGAACGTGGGCGACATCCTCGTCTGCGGCGGAGCACACGGGCGGGTCAAGGCAATGTACGACACGCTGCGTCCCACGCGGAAAGTCCTCTCCGCCGGCCCCTCGACGCCGGTCAATGTCACGGGCCTGGACTTGGCGCCGGAAGCGGGTGACAAGTTCTTCGTGCTCGATGATATTTCCAACGCGCGGCAGATCGCACAACAGCGACAAAAGGTCTCCCATCGGCAAAATCTCTCCGGTCGCTCCCCTCGCGTTTCGTTCGAAGAATTCCAGCGACGGCTCTCGGAGGGACGGTTGGGCTCCGATCAGGATGTCGCCATGCTCAACCTGATCCTGCGGGCCGACGTGCGAGGTTCGCTCGAGGCGATTCAAAAAGAACTCGACAAACTGCACCACGAGGAAGTGCAGATCCGCTTGCTGCAGGCGTCTGTGGGCGGTATCACCTCAGCCGACGTGCGGCTGGCCGACGTATCCGAGGCGGTGATCGTTGGGTTCAACGTGATTCCGGACGAAGCGGCCCGGTCGTTGGCCGACGAACGAGGCGTTGAAATTCGGCGCTATGACATCATTTACAAGGTAACCGAAGATCTGAAGGCCTTGCTGGAAGGCAAGCTGAAGCCGGAAGAACGCGTCTTGGAGCTCGGGCGAGCACTCGTCCAGAAGGTGTTCACGATCAGTCGGGTGGGAAGTGTCGCGGGTTGTCGCGTACTGGCCGGAACGATCAGTCGCGGTTGCCGCATCCGGGTCAATCGAAACGGCGTCAAGATTGGCGACTATGCCCTCGACTCATTACGGCGGGAACGCGACGATGCGAAGGAAGTCCGCGAAGGTTTTGAATGCGGCATGAAGCTCGCTGGATTCAACGATCTAAAGGAAGGCGACATCCTCGAAGCGTACAAGATCGAGGAAGTTGCCCGGACCCTGTGAGAGCCCTCCCCGGCGATGATTCCGATCGCCTGGTGCCCTCCGATCCCGCCCTTGTTCCGCAGGTGAAACTTCGATGAGTTCCCGTCGCACGCTCAAAGCCGCTTCGGCCATTCGCGAGGTCGTCAGCATGGCCATCTTGACCGAATTGCGTGACCCTCGGGTGCGAAACGTCACCGTGACATTCGTCGAATTGTCCTCGGATATGCGGAACGCCAAGGTCCACGTTTCGATCATGGGCACGCCCAAAGAGCAGGATCTGTGTCTTCATGGACTCCGTCGGGCAGCGGGCTTTCTGCAGAGCCGATTGAATGACCGGATCGAGACACGGTACACACCGCGACTGCAATTCGTGCTGGACCAAGGTATCAAGAATTCGATCCGCGTGGCGCAGATCCTGGACGAGGTTCTGCCTGCCACACCCCCCGAAGGTGACTCAATCGATGAGCAGGAGGAAATTGACAACGGTCCCATGGACGAAGGAATCGACGCCAACGAGCGCAGCAACTGATTCGACTCTCTGACCCCTTCCGCGACGGGAACAAGATGGCTCCTTCCAACCGATCAACCATTATCAGCAAGACGCACAAAGTCCTGGCGAAGCACTTCAAGCCAGTGACGCCCGTGGAACGCACGGTCCTGGAACACCTGCTCTACGCATGCTGTCTTGAGGATGCGCGCTACGAAGTCGCGGACGAGTGCTTCGCTCGACTCCAGGAATCGTTCTTTGACTGGAATGAAGTCCGGGTGACAACGGTTCGCGAACTCTCCGAAATCATGCGCGGACTGCCCGACCCCGTACGTGCCGGAAACCAGTTGAAACAAACGTTGCATGCCGTATTCGAAGCGGTTTACGAATTTGACCTGGAATCGCTGCGAAAACAGAATCTTGGTGTCGCGATCAAGCAGTTGGAACAATATCGGGGGACGAATCCGTTTTCCGTCGCCTACGTCGTGCAACACGCGCTCGGCGGTCATGCGATTCCGCTCTGCAAGGGCTCGCTGAACGTGATGTATATCATCGGTGCAACGAGCGAAAGCGAGCTGCAAAAGGGGATCGTTCCCGGTCTGGAACGCGCAGTTCCAAAGACGAAGGGCCTCGAATTTGCTTCCTTGCTCCACCAGATGGGTGCCGAACTGATCGCCGCACCGCTCAGTCCTCAGGTACGTTCCATCCTGCTTGAGATCACGCCCTCGGCCAAGGAGCGTCTGCCGCGTCGGGGAGGACGAAAGGAGAAAGCGGCGGCGGAGGGCGCGACGAAAGGCGAGGAAAAATCGCAGGAACGGAAGACCCGCTCCAAGGCCGCCAGCACGAAAAAGAAACCCACGAAACGCACGACGGGGAAGAAGAAGGCGACCGCCACTTCGTCGAAGAAAAAGACGAGTGACAAAAAGAAGACCAGCTCGAAGTCCCTGTCACAAAAGGCCGCCAAGGCCGGCAAAAAATCCCCGTCCAAACAACTGGCTCGGCGTAAGCCGCGTTAAGGTGGACCGCCCCATTCGCTCGCTCGACGGACGCGCTGCACTGCGAACGGTGAAAATGTTGTTTTCTCGGCAAGAAATTGAGCGAACAACGGAAGCGACGTTTCTGCGGGTGCGTTAGCACCCCGTCGGGTTGCGGCCCTGCCGCACTGTGTTTTAGATCAGGAAAGTCTCATCGTGCGTCGGCAACGGATTGAATTCTGGATCGTCCTCGGTGTCGTCCTCAGTGGAGTTCGACTCGCCGCGTTGGCTCAACCGAATCCACTCTCGACCGACATCAACACGCGCATCGAAGGGACCGCCGAAGCGTTTATCCCGGCCGAACCACGACAGGAAGCCGACGAAGATCGAGTCCTGTCGGCTGCCATGTTCTCTCAGGGACGCCTGTTGTTTCAACGCGATTTGCCCGAACAGGCATTGCGGTATTACCAGCGTGCATTTCGCTTCTCGAATGGCTCCCAGACGATTCTGGGTGAGATTGTTCCGCTGGCCTTTCGCTTGAGTCATTTTGATGAAGCCGCACGATACGCGTTGCTGGCAGATTCGAAAACCACACTTGACCCATTCATCACGCGCCGCCTGGCGATTCACTTGACCGACAACCAGCAGTTCGAGCAGGCGGTACAACTCTACGAACGAATGCAAGGCGAGATCAGCGTCGCGCAGACTCCCTCTGAGGCGGCAATCATTACGCAATTCGAGATGGGGCGCCTTTATTTTCTCTCGCAACAGTTTGAGCAGGCAGCGACAGCCTTTGAGGGACTGCTGCCGATTCTGGACGACGGCAGCGATCAGTCCGACAATCAGGCCACAAAGGCCCTACTGCAGGATGCCCCTCTGACATTTGCCGTCATGGGGGAAGCCTTTCTACGCGGTGGGCGACCCAAGCTGGCGATCGCGATGTTCACGCGTGCCTATCCGGATGACGAACAAGCCTCCCTGCGTGCCTTCCACCTCGCACGAATCGCCGAACAGCAGCACCAATCGATGGAAGTCCTGCAATACTTGGAGGTGTATTTTCGGAACCCCGACCGGGCCACCGGTGTGACGCCGTTCCGCCTGCTACAGGCAGCGTTGAAGGCACTCGATCGAAGCGAGGAACTCCTCCCACGACTCAAGGAACTCCTCCAGGCCGACCCGGAAAACGCGTCACTGACCTACTTTCTGGCACAGACGGAACTCGAAACCGGACAGTTCGAGGAAGCGACGGCACGCTTCGAGCAGTTGCGCACCTCACAACCCAGTTTGGATGCCGATCGCGGGCTCATCCAGCTCGCTCTTCAACAGAAGGATCCGGGCGTTTTACTCCAGCGTCTGAGCGACGCAGTGATGCGATCCGGGGACCTCTCTCCTCTGGCCGACGTGGTCCAGCCGATCCCGCAGGATCCGACGCTTTGGCCGGATTTGATGCAACGGGTGCGCGACCAGTTTGCAGCGGCGGATCCGCAGCAGATGCCGCGGGCTCTGGCGATCGCCCAATTGGCGTTGCTCGCCGAGCAATACGAAGTCGCCGATGAGTTTTACGCCGCCGCGGCCGGCAGTCCACCCGAAATCGATCCGGAAATCGGAACCCGCTGGGCGCTGGATATGCTTCAGGCGGAACGGACGGAGCGGGCCACGCAATTGCTGCAGAGCCTGGTGACCATGCAGTTGCCCGCTGAACAAGAGGGCGAGTTATATTTTTATCTGTCCGGAGTCCTGACCCTGCAGGAACAGTTCACGGAGGCTTTCGATGCCGCACAAGAAGCCGCCCAGAGATTACCGGGGATTCCCTCGGTTGAACTGCGACCCGCGTGGGTGCTGTACTTGGCGAAGAAGTGGCCCGAATCGGAGGCGTCCTACCTTCAGTTCTTGGAACGATTCGGTAAAGACTACGGCTCCCAAGTCATCCGCAGCGCGGTGCGTGAAGCGAAATCGAGCTTGTCGAATCTCTGCGTGTTTCAGGAACGGCACGACGAGGCAGAAGAGTGGTTGCAGCAGATCCTCGATGAGTATCCAGAAGATCCCGGCGCCATGAATGATCTCGGTTACCTTTGGGCCGATCGTCGAGTTCACCTGCATCGGGCGTTGCGGATGACGCGCCGTGCCGTGGAAGCCGAACCGGACAACTACGCGTATCGAGACAGCTACGGGTGGGCCTTGTTCCAACTAGGGAATTATGCGGAAGCAATCCGCGAGTTGCGTATGGCGTGCGAGACGGAGGAACCCGACGCGATCGTTCTCGATCACTTGGGAGACGCCCTCGAGCGGATTGGGGATTTCGATGGCGCTCGTTCAGCCTGGCAACAGGCACTTCGTAACCTCGAGTCCGACGATGCCTCACGCCAACAGATGATCCAATCTAAACTTGAGCAACTGCTACGGGAGTAAACTTCGATGGCAGGTCATTCTCACTGGGCAGGCATCAAGCACAAGAAAGCGCTCATTGATAATAAGCGTGGAAAACTTTGGAGTAAGATCTCCAAGGCACTCATGGTCGCCGCGAAGCTGGGCGGTGGGGACCCCGAGACCAATGCTCGGTTGCGTGTCCCGCTGGCCGATGCGCGCGCGGCGAGAATGCCAAAAGATAATATTGAACGCGCCATCAAGAAAGGCACGGGAGAGCTGGCCGGCGGCGACATGGAGGAAATCCTCTATGAAGGCTACGGGCCAGGCGGTGTCGCGGTGATGTGCGATATCCTGACCGACAACCGGAATCGAACGGCTCCCGAAATGCGGAAAGTGTTCGAACAGCACGGCGGAAAACTGGGCGGTACCGGATGTGTCGCCTACCTCTTCGAACGGAAAGGCCTGGTCGTCGTTCCCGGCGATCAAGTCGAGGAAGAGCACTTGATGGAAGTGGCTCTCGAAGCGGGCGCAGAAGACATCAAACGCGACGGGGCAGACTTTGAAGTGATCTGCGATCCCGAAACCTACGCCGACTTACTGACTGCTTTGGAAGCTGCGGGAATCGAACCGACCGTGAAAGAAATCACGCGGATTCCCCTCTCCACGGTCGACCTGGACGTGGAAATTGGCCGCAAGGTGCTCAGCCTGATGGAAGCCCTGGACGACCATGACGACGTGCAGAATGTTTCCTCGAATTTCAATATTCCCGAGGAGGCGATGGCGGAATTGAGTCAGGAACAGTGAGATCCACGAACCCTAGTCAGTACGGAACGATCATGCAAGTTTTTGAATACATGAGCCGCGAAGTCGTCACTGCCAACTTGCGCGACGGCTTACGACAAACGTTCTACCGCATGCGCGAACGCGGTGTTCGTCACATGCCTGTTCTGGACGACCATGAGAAACTGGTCGGAATCATCAGCGACCGGGACTTGCGCCGTCCCGATTGGGTTGATACCGAAGAGAACGTCGCGCACTACTATCTGCTCGACAATCAGAAACACGTCGAACAGGCGATGACGACCAATCCGATCGTGATTCGACCCGAGGATGATATTCAGGATGCGCTATCGCTGTTTTCTCAGTACCGGTTTGGCGCCTTGCCCGTCGTCGACGAGGATCGAAATCTCGTCGGCATTCTGTCCGTCTACGACGTTCTCCGAGCCTTCGAAGATCAGCTCGCCGCTCACTGATCAGGCGTATCAGTCCATTCCCGGATGCGCGACTTGCTCCCAATACTCCTCAAATGCCCCGTCGACGTGAAAATCGGGGCTGTTATCCAGGTCGTGGCACTCGAGACATTTCTGATGCGCGCCCTGGTCGATTTTCACGCGGAGCTGCTGTCGAAGCTGCTCGAGCTGTTCCTCCGTTGCGTCAATGTCACCATTTTCGGCATCGACGTGCGCTTGGCCGGGGCCGTGACAGTTTTCACAGCCAACCCCGTGAAGATGCTCCGACTCTTCCAACTTCAGATAGCCCGTTTCATACGGGAAATAGCCCTGAGGATTCCAGCCAACAACGTGACAACTGAGGCACTCCGGATCATAATGCCGCGGAACCTCGGAGCGCTCGCCGGGATGCACCAGAGTTTCGGTCGCGTGATGATGCGTCGTTTCTTCCCACTTTTCGTAGGCCTTGGTGTGACAATCGGCGCAACTTTCCGACCCCGCGAATTTCCCGCTCGGATGACGGACCGGACGTAAACCTAAGCCCTCCAATCCCAGTCCCTGGAGCTTCTGTTGGTAGGAGGCGAGAATGTCCAGCATCTCCCGTGAATCTGGGAAGCGCGCATCCAGCGCCATGCGCTGATATCGGATCCGCTGCTGGGGATCATCGAAGATCCCCACCACACCCACGTGCATGCCTTTGGTCCCTACCTGCACCATCACGGCCTTCGAGCCCTGGATCGGCTGAGGCCGGTAGCCCGGTTCCC
Source organism: uncultured Pirellulaceae bacterium (assembly GCA_964522605.1). GTDB lineage: Bacteria > Planctomycetota > Planctomycetia > Pirellulales > Pirellulaceae > CAVZLD01. Next base: position 986 of record CAZFWV010000049.1, on the reverse strand, counting down.
CCTCGCCTCCCGCAGTCACCACCAGATCGATCTCGGGACAGGCTCGCGCCAGCTGCGCCGACTCTTCCAAAGACGCCTGGGCAAGCAGAATCAACACGTCGCATCGGTCGGCTTTCAGTTGAGCGACCGATCGCTTTAATGCCGTCACCGGAGCTTCTTTGGTAATTTCATCATGCGTAACTTTCTGCAACTGCTCCTGTCCCAGGACCGCCGTGATCCCCAGACGAACACCTCCTGCCTCAATGACTCGCTGCCCACGGACGAACCCCGCGGGATTCGCGTTGGCACAAAGAAACAGGTCGGACTGTCCCTGCGCGTCTGTCTCGGTCGCGATGGCGGCGATCAATTCACCGAGCGAGATCCGCAGATCATCCGCCCCAAAACCAACCGCTTGATAGCCCATGATGCGAAAGGCATCGATCGTCGACTGAAACTTGATCGCCGCCTGCGCACCGATGCGGCGCACCTGATCCCCGAGATCGAGCGGGACGACCGTCCAGCCCTTGGCGCGGAGGGACTGTAGCAGCGAGTGACGTCGCGCCAAGCCACCTTTCTGATTCTCGAGTCCCGTGCAACCACATGGTTCAATGTATCCATGCTGGCGCCCGGTCAGGAACAAGGCCACCTTGGGTTTCCCCCACCCCGCAAACTCCGCTTGGGGTCCCGGAGCGGCTGCCGTCTCAGCCGAGGAAACGCGGGAAACACCACAGCCCGAAATAAAGGGCAGCGACGCGGTAACAATCACCAGGATCATGAGCTGTCGAATCATATCGGTCCCTCGATTCTTTTTTCCTTTGCACTGCGAACGGTGAAAATGATGTTCCTTGGGCAAGAAACTTCACAGGCTGCAGGCTGGAGGCTGCAGGCTGTAGACTACAGACTGAAGATTACAGCCTCCAGCCTCCAGCCTCCAGCCTACCGCCTACTCCCTGCCGCATTGCGAGTTCGTACTTCCGCGCGATCATGGTTTTCCTTCCAGGGCGAAA